>NZ_JBQHWJ010000020.1:0-35405 GCF_052064035.1 Bulleidia sp. HCP3S3_C9
TTTCCTTCGGATTATGTTTAATGTTCCGTTTTCAAGCCTGTCAAGCAATATTTTGCATATTTATGCGTAAATATGAACGATTTGTTCATATCTGAGAAAAATATTTCATTGCAGAAAAAAAGCACTACGCAAGTTAATGCGCAGTGCACTTTAGAGATTCAATTGGTTCAATGCCTTAACTTAATGACATTGGTTGAATAGAATTCTATGTACTGGAATGATTGGAATGTTGTTTGTCTGTATGTATAGCATTTCTACTTCATGGCAATTATATCAATGGAATATGGAGCATTTAGGGTATTCCTATCAATGGAGTACGGATTCTCCAACAGATGGATTAACTTTTCAGCAATTGAATAAGATTCAAAATACAGAAGGAATTGAAACGATAAAATATTTATCAAGTGCTTCATATTATGGAATGAATGATCAGCTGCTGTATGTTCAGTATGAAAATGCATTAAATGATCCATATGTGAAATTGTATGCATCATATAAATATGTGGATTGTAATGAAACAACAGGATTACCTGTGACAATTGTTATGCTGCCTGAGAATTCTTCTATCTGGAATGATATTGTGGATGTAACAGACAAGGAAGAATTTAATTGTGGGGAATCTGTGATTTGCTACTTTATGTCTTTGGCGAAAATATCAGATGGCTCCATTCAAGTCGTAGATTCGGACATGAAGGAGAAAATAACCGGAACTGAAATTGCTTTGCATGATGGAGAAATGCTTTCGTTAAAAGCCGGCAATCATAATATACAAGTGAAATGTGAAACAGTAATTGATCATTTGAATACAATTAATGTTGATGCAAACATAACTCCGGGAACAATATTTGTATCTGAAAAACTATATTGCCAATTATTTGATATGGATTCTTTGAAATATAATAAAGTTATCGCACATGGAAACCATCATGCTTCGTATGATGTGACAGATAAGTTAATGTCAATGATCAATCGTAATCAAAGTATAACTTTTAATAATCATAGAATTGAAGTTGAACAAATGAAAAACCAAATCTACACGAAGATATTCTATATTGGTATTGTAACGGTGATGCTTTGTTTGATTTTCTTGGTGCAAATGTATCAGAATCAATTGTATTTCCTCAGAAGTGAAACGGATAGAATCCATTTGTTGCATGAATTGGGAATGAATCAAAGATGGATGAACAAGATGTTTCTAATAAACTCTCCATTGTTTGCGTTGATTGTATTTCTGTCAGTGAATGGAATTTCTATACCAATTCTTTGGCTTTTATTGACACGTAGAACTTCGATGTATGTTGAATCTGGATTATCTATATCTCGTGTGATTAAATATGGATTGATTCATACGAATTTGTGGATATTGTGGATACCGCAGGTATTATTTCTGTTGATGTATTTTTATCTATGTCATAAAGCTAAGATATATTTGAATGAAGAAATGAATAAGATGTAAGTAAATAGAGAATGATAGAAGGAAATAATACGAATTGACAGCTAGTTTGCTTTAGAAAAAACTCTTGTGTTCCAAAAGAACATGAGAGTTTTTCTTTTTTTAACAGTAAAAAACAGTAAAGAACTGTAAAAGAAACATAAAACAGTAAAGAATTGTAAAAAACTGTAAAAGAATAAAATTCATTGTAATTTGTCGCGAGAACTATGGAAAGCAAATGCTTCTGAATGATAATTTACAAGCAAAAAAAAATCGCTGTTTCCAGCGATTTTTAAATGGTGCGGATAGCAGGACTTGAACCTGTACGCCGAGGGCATCAGATCCTAAATCTGACGTGTCTGCCAATTCCACCATATCCGCATTGCTTAAGTATTCTATCAGAAAAATAAAAAGAATGCAATATGCATTCTTAGCAAACATAGTTTAAATAGTATGGAAGCTGCTTTCTCCACCATGGCCAGTCGTGTGCGACGTCTGTTCCCCAGAAATCTACCCAGGCTGGTACATTCTTGTATTCAAGCAATTCTTTGATTCTTCCGGCATCTTCCTGCATTGGAACTTCCCATGCACCTCTACCGCAACATACGATGATATCTCTATGGCGATACATTTCAACTTTTGGATCATCATAATGCATGCCTTCTAGATAATCGACTGGTGAGTTTGCATATACTAGATCATCCCAATAGTCAGGGAAGAAGAGTCTTGCATTGTATGCACCGCTTAATGCAATGCATCCTGCAAAGATGTCGGGTCTTCTAAGCAAGGAATTCAATGCATGTGTTCCACCCATAGAACAGCCAGTTGTCATGATACCTTTTGCATATGTGCCATTGTTTGCCTTGGCATTGATATCAAAGATTCTTGGACAGAGTTCATCTGTGATGTAACGCATATATGCTTCCTGCTGGAGGATTCTATTTCGATTATCCCAGGAAGTTGAACTCCAGGAATTGACATCATTAGAATCACAACAGAACATTTGAATACGACCTGATTCAATATAGTCTTTTGCAGCATCGATCATGCCATTGTTTTCATAGTCAAAGAAACGACCATCTTGTGATGGGAATACAAGAAATGGTCTACCGGAATATCCATAGACTTTAAATTCCATGTCTCTTCCCAGGTTTTGAGAATATTCTTTATAGTATTCTGTTTTCATTTCTTCACCTTGTCTTTCTTGTATACGAAGTTTACAAAATCTTTGACTTCTTTCTTTGTTTTGAAGCGTGCAATGTAGAATTCATTTCCCATTGCGGAAGATAACAGGTCAGGCATTCTTTCATGCATGACAATGGATTGACCATATTTTGAGAAGATAGATGTGGATCCATTTGTATAGATGCCATTGTATTTATCTCTTCTACCGACATATACACAATGATATGGTCGATCTGTTTTGTATAAGCCTTCATTATACATTGCCATATTGGCATAGATGAGATATACATTGATATCATTTGCGTAGTTCATCATATCTGGTGTATATCCTCCAGGAGGTCTCATGTTAACTTCTAAGCCTACAAGATCTCCTTTTTTGCCTAAGCCTTCTTTATCTTCATAGAGTCTGAAGTATTCTGTATGGAAGAATCGTCCACGGATATCAAATGCTTTGATAACACGTGTGCCCATTTCAACAAGATCCTTTGGAATTTCTCTTTCACTGTAATACCAGCATTCATCTGCACTGTTTACGATATCCATGATTGGTTCAGGGAATACGTGGGATGTCTGGAAGATGATGTTGTTATCTTGATCTACGATACCATCGAAGGAAACGATAGATCCTGGAACAAATTCTTCCATGATGTACTGTGTCTGGATGTTTTGCTTGTAGAAGTCTTTGAGCTGTTTGTCGTTTTTGATTTTCCATGTTGTATTGGCACCAACACCATCGTCTGGTTTGACAATGACTGGATATCCAACAAGATCTACAAACTTCTTTCCTTCTTCATATGTAGAAACCATATGGTATCTCGCAACTGGAACATTTGCCTTTTCATAGTAGGCTTTCATGTTTGATTTTGTTTTATAGCGCATGACAGAAGTTTCGTTGTCACCAGAAGTGATATTGAAATCTGTACGTAGTTTTGCATCTTGTTCCAGCCAGAATTCATTGTTGCTTTCCAGCCAGTCAATTTTTCCATGCTTATGAGCGAACCATGCAACGGCACGATACATCTGATCATAATCTTGCATGTTATCGACACGATAGTATTCGTCACATGCATTTTTCATCTCTTCACTTAAAGAGTCATAATAATCTTCACCGATACACAAAGAAGTACCACCAATGCGTTTCCATGCCTGTGGAAACTGATAATATGTCTTTGGAAATGTTGGAGATATAAAAACAAAATTCTTTCCCATATGTTCTCTCCTTTAACCCATTTATGTTTAAAATAGTATCATATAAACGCTATTTTTCATGAATGAGTATATAATCTTTATTGAAAGAAAGGCATTTTTGTTGAAAAAGGTTTCATAAATGAGTAGATTAGATAAAGATAGAGAAAAAATTGATGAAATTGATGCACAGATTGCAAAATTGTTTGAAGAAAGATTTGAAACAGTACGTGATGTCATTGATTACAAAATTGAAAACCGCTTGCCAATATTAAATTCAGATAGAGAAAATGAAATTACGAAAAAGAATGTAGATCGCATTCAGGATGATGATATCAAACCATACTTTGAAGCATGGTACCATGATCTATTAGCTTTAAGTAAAGAATTTCAAAGACAGATACAAGATGAAATGTAAGGAGGAAATTCTATGGGTGAATTATTAAAACAGTTAAGAAAAGACAACATGATGGCAATGAAGGAACACGATACTGTGAAAAAGGGTGTTCTTGGCATGGTAATTTCTGCCGTTGCGCTTGCTGAAAAAGAAAAAGGTGTTGAATTAAGCAAGGAAGATGAATTGACTTATGTACAGCGTGAATTGAAACAGACACGTGATTCTTTACAACAGACACCTGCTTCTAGAACAGATTTGATTGAAGAAACAAAGAAGAAAATTGAAATTCTTGAATCTTATCTGCCTAAACAATTGAGTGCTGAAGAAATCAAAGAAGCAATTGAAAAAATTATGAGTGAAAAGGGACTGGAACCTGTCAAGAAATCACAAGGTGTTGTGATGAAAGAAATGATGGCACAATATAAAGGACAGGTGGATGGTAAGCTTGTTAATCAGGTTTTAGGTACACTATTACATTAATGGAAACGACCTTGTGTGGTCGTTTTTTATATACGTGGTATAATAGTGAAGCAAAGATAGAGTCAAAATGACTATAAGGGGTCGTATGAAAATCGTTTTAGAGAACCTGACAAAAGTATTTCCACAAGGAAAACACACACCTGCCGTAACTGCGGTAGATCATTTTAATTTTGAAATACCGGATGGCAAGCTTGTTGCTTTACTTGGTCCATCTGGATGTGGAAAAAGTACTACATTGAATATGATCTGTGGACTGGAAACACCTACAGAGGGAAAAATCTTTTTTGGGGATGAAGATATTACAAATGTACCTGTTGAAAATAGAGATGTTGGTATGGTTTTTCAAAGCTATGCGTTATATCCACATTTAACAGTAAAACAGAACATTATGTTTCCTTTGGAAAATAAAAAAGGAAAAGAGAAATTAAGTAAGCAGGTCATTGAAGAAAAAGCAATGGAAGCTGCGAAGCTTGTACAGATTGATTCTTTGATGGATCGTAAACCTTCTGCTTTATCTGGCGGTCAGCAACAGCGTGTTGCGATTGCACGTGCTTTGGTAAAGCAGCCAAAAGTGTTATTGCTGGATGAGCCATTGAGTAACCTGGATGCTAGACTGCGTCTTTCTACAAGAGAAGAGATTCGTAGAATTCAGCAGGAAACAGGTGTTACGACTGTGTTTGTTACACATGATCAGGAAGAAGCAATGTCAATCAGTGATTTGATGGTTGTGATGAAGGATGGTGTGCTTCAGCAGATGGATAAGCCACAGGAAATTTATGATAATCCTGTAAATTTGTTTGTGGCAAAGTTTCTTGGCACGCCAGCAATCAATGTATTGCATGGAAAGATTGAAAATGGAAATCTTCTGATTGGGAAGGATGTCATTTTCAATGTTGACCTTCCAGATCAGAATGTGTTTGTTGGAATTCGTCCTGAAGGATTGCTGGTTGATGAAAATGGACCATTTGTATGTTCTCTGCAAAAGATTGAAAAGCTTGGCAGAGATACGAGTGTCATCTGTACACATGAAGGTATGCAGATGGATCATATGCGTATTGTTGTACCGAGTGAAACAAAGATTGAAAACAGTGATACGATTCGTTTTTCTTTGAAACCACATAAACTGTATTTGTTTGATGAAAGTGAGAATAGAATTGCTTTAGAGGAAGATGCATGAAGAAAGTTCGTCCTTGGCTGTATCTATTACCTTCCTTGATTCTTCTTGGGATATTCATGATTTATCCTTTGTTCGATGTTCTTGTCTATTCATTGCAGGAAGGGTACAACTCTGCTTCACAGACATATTCTGGTATTGGTTTCTATAACTTTTCGTATGTTCTGCGCGATCCTTATTTTTTACAGGCAGTGAAGAATACATTCCTGCTTGTCATTATTACAGTTCCGTTATCAACAGGACTGGCATTATTGCTTTCTTTGGCATTGTCTTCGATCAAGAAAGTCAAAGAATTGTATCAGACAATTTATTTCTTGCCTTATGTAACGAATACATTGGCTGTTGGCCTTGTATTTATGATCTTGTTTAAGAAGACACCTTATTCTGATGGCTTTATCAATATGATCATTCAATTCTTTGGCGGTAACAGCGTTGATTTTATTGAAGGACCATATTGGGCAAAGATGCTGACGATGTGTATCTATACGATCTGGATCGTTCTGCCATTTAAAGTATTGATTTTAACAAGTGCACTTGCTTCTGTAGATCAGAATCTATACAAAGCTGCCAAGGTAGATGGAACAAGTTCTTTTAGAACATTTACGAAAATTACACTGCCAATGATCATGCCAATGATTTCATATTTAGTAATCACCGGATTTATTGGGGCATTTAAAGCTTATAGTGATGAAGTTGCTATTTTTGGTACAAATTTAAATGCAGCGGGTATGAATACGATTGTTGGGTATGTGTATGACATGTTATATGGAAATTCTGGAGGATATCCTTCATATGCTTCTGCTGCAGCACTCATTTTGTTTGCCATCGTATTAACGATTACAGTGATCAATTTGCTTTTGTCAACGAAAGGAGATGAAGCAGAATGAAAAACAAGCATCTATTGAAGAAGATATGTATTCATGTATTCCTTGCATTCTGGGCACTCGTTGTATTATTTCCATTCTATTGGATGGTTTTAACTTCTTTTAAGAGCTATGGAAGCTATAACAGTGAATATATTCCGAAATTATTTGTATCTTCACCAACATTAGAAAACTACATATCTGCATTTTCAGAAGTGAACTTAGCTGGATATTTTGGCAATACTGTATTGTTTACTGTCATTACGGCAGGTGTCATGTTGTTTGTAACGATTCTTGCGGCATATGCATTTGCAAGACTGAAATTCAAGGGAAAGAATATTGTATTTACATTGTTTCTGTCCTTGATGATGATTCCAAATGAACTTGTCGTTATTACAAACTTTGTGACAATTACGAACTGGAATCTGAGAAATACATTTATGGGGTTGATCTTACCTTCTATTACATCAGTGTTCTATATTTATCTTTTGAAGGAAAACTTTGAACAGGTTCCTGAAGAATTGTATAAAGCAGCGAAAGTGGATGGATTGAGTGACTGGGAATATCTTTGGAAAGTGCTATTGCCAGTTTGTTCTCCAACAGTAGTTACAATTACAATTCTGAAAGTCATTGAATGCTGGAATAGTTATGTATGGCCTAGATTGATTACTGATAATGAGAAGTATTATCTTGTTTCTAATGGAATTCAGGAAATTCGTGAAAATGGTTTTGGAAGAGAGAACATTCCTGCGATGATGGCAGCTGTTGTGGTAATTTCGATTCCACTGATTATTTTGTTCTTGCTTTTCCATAACAAGATCATGGAAGGTGTGAAAAGAGGAGGTACAAAAGGATGAAGAAATATTTCAAGCTTCTTCTTGCGAGTATGCTTCTATTGTGCAGCGGGTGTCATGGAAAGCGTACAACCTCTTCGTTTGCAATGCCTGCTTCTTTTGATACTTCAAAGAATTATGAAGTGACGTTCTGGGCAAAGAATGATACAAATAAAAATCAAACTGCAGTATACCAAAAGGCAATCAATGATTTTGAAGCATTATATCCAAACATTAAGGTCAATATTCGTTTATATACAGACTATGGAAAAATCTACAATGATGTCATAACAAATATTTCTACAAATACAACACCAGATGTATGTATTACGTATCCTGATCATATCGCAACGTATCTTTCAGGCAGTGATACGGTTGTTCCATTGGATACACTCATGGATGATGAGAAATATGGACTTGGTGGGAGTGATGTGAAGTATGATTCTATCAAGAAAGATGAAATCATTCCTGAATATCTAGAGGAATGCATGCTGAATGGACAGTATTATGCATTGCCATTTATGCGCTCTAGTGAAGTTGTGTATATCAATGCAGACTATGTGCATCAACTGGGTTATGAAATACCTGATGTATTGACATGGGATTATATCTTTGAAGTTTCTGAAGCCGCAACGAAAAAAAATGTGGATGGAACGTATGCTTTAAATGGTCAGAATGTCATGATTCCGTTTATCTATAAAAGCACTGATAACATGATGATTCAAATGTTGAAACAGAAAGGTGCTGGATATGCGGATGAAAATGGAAACATTGAAATCTTTAATGACGATACAAAAGAAATTCTTGGCGAAATTGCAGGCCATGTAGAAACAGGTGCATTTTCAACGTTTAAGATTTCTTCTTATCCTGCGAACTTTTTAAATGCGGGACAATGTGTATTTGCGATTGATTCTACGGCTGGTTCTACGTGGATGGGAACAGATGCACCATTGTCTGATATCGCAGAAGAAAATAAAGTGGATTTCAAAACTGAAGTACGTATTGTACCTCAATATGATGTGAATGATCCAAAGATGATCTCTCAGGGGCCTTCGATTTGTGTGTTTAACAAAGATGATCCAAATCAGGTTGTTGCTTCTTGGCTGTTTGCACAGTACTTATTGAGTGATGATGTGCAGATTGGCTATAGTGAAACGGAAGGATATGTACCAGTCACAAGCAAAGCGAGAAATACGGAGAGCTATCAATCGTATTTATCTAGTGAAGGAAAAGATCATGATGAACATTATTCTGTGAAGATTGAGGCTACAAAGCTATTGATTGATAATGTTGCACATACATTTACTACACCAGTATTCAATGGATCTGCTTCCTTAAGAGATGCGGCTGGTCAAATGATTGAAGATGTTGCGAAAGGTATCCGCAGACATAAGAAAGTGGATGATGCATTCATTGAAGATGAATTTGAAAAAGTGAAGTCATTGTATCGTTTAGATTCTATTTCTAAGACAACATCGGTGAATACACCATTGCCAATGGAATCTAAGCTATTACTTGGATCATTAGTATTTGCATGGATTTGCATTATTGTGGTTATATTCTTGCGTAAGAGAAACAAACGTGAGATATAATATTCAGGGAAAAAAGGAGAAAAGAAATGAACAAGATTTTATCTACAGTTTTATCTGCTGCGGTAATTGCTTCTATGGCTGGCTGTTCTACACCTGCATCAAGCAAGACTTCTTCAACAGGTGAAGGCAAAACAAGTGTTGTTGCAGAAGATGGCACAAAGAGCGAAGGTGTTATGACATACGCTGAATATGTTGACGCCGCAGTTGATTCAGAAGTAACAGTTGAAACTTACGTACAGGCAAAACAAGGCTGGTGGGAAGATAAGGGTGTTGGTAAAGCAACCCTTTATACACAGGACCAGGAAGGTGCTTATTTCTTATATGACGTTGAAATGAGTGAAGAAGACTACAACAAGTTGACAGAAGGTACAAAGATCAAGGCTGTTGGCTACAAGAGTGAATGGAGTGGTGAAGTTGAAATCACAGACGCTACATTTGAAATTGAAGAAGGCAACTATATTGCTGAACCTGTAGATCTTACAGACATGCTCGCAAATGAAGATGAATTGATCAAGCATCAGAATGAAAAGTTCTCTGTCAAAGGTTTGACAGTTTCTGCAAGCAAGGATGCTGATGGAAAAGATGTTGCTTATCTTTACAACTATGATGGTTCTGGAACACAGGGTGATGACTTGTACTTCAATGTAGATCTTGATGGAAATACATATACATTCACAGTTGAATCTTATCTTTGTGGAAAAGATACAGATGTATATAAGGCTGTTGAAAATCTAAAGGTTGGAGACACAATTGACTGTGATGGTTACCTTTACTGGTACAATGGTGTTAACCCACACATTACAAACATTACAGTGAAGTAAATGATTTAAAGTACTTTGGCTTATGCTGAAGTACTTTTTTTGGGCATATGAGTGGATTCTTATGTGTGAGTTATGTACAATGTGAAACATCCTAGAAAAGAGAAAATAAAGAAATGGACGCAAGAGTATTACAGATATTAAGTGAATCTTTTACAAAAATATTGATTCCTGGAATCTTAGTGACGATTCCTTTGACATTGATTTCTTTTGCATTGGCACTTGTAATCGCTGTTGTTGTGGCAATGGTGCAGTATGCAAATGTTCCTGTATTGAAACAAATCAGCCGTTTCTATATCTGGCTGATTCGTGGAACACCATTACTTGTTCAATTGATGGTTGGCTTCTATGGCTTGAAAGCATTTGGTATTGAAACAACAGCGTTTGTGACTGCAGCTGTTGTATTTGCTTTGAATGAGGGTGCGTATTGTTCTGAAACGATTCGTGGATGTCTGGAAAGTGTGCCAAAAGGACAGATGGAAGCTGGGTATTGTGTTGGTATGAGCTATATGCAGATCATGTGGCATGTTGTATTGCCACAGGCATTTCGTACAGCATTCCCATCTTTAGGAAATTCACTGATTTCTATGGTGAAAGATACATCTCTGGCTTCTAATATTACAGTTGTTGAAATGTTTATGCGTACACGTCAGATCATTGGCAGAACATATGTGTATCTGCCTTTGTATATTGAAGTGGCGGTTGTATATCTATTGTTCTGTTCTGTGATTTCCTGGCTGCAGAAGCTTGGAGAAAAGAAATTGAACAGTTATGGAGGTACAAAGTGATATGTCAGTATTAGAAATTAAAGATATTCATAAATCATTTGGTTCATTGAATGTGCTGAATGGTGTCAATCTATCTGTTCATAAAGGTGATGTGATTGCAATTCTTGGACCAAGTGGTTCTGGGAAAACAACATTGTTGAGATGCATTAATTTTTTAGAAACCGCAGATCAGGGAACGATGGTGTTTGATGAAAAAGAATATGATCTTGCATCCATGCATAAGAATGATATTCGTGATATTCGAAAGAAAACCGGATTTGTATTTCAGAACTATAATCTGTTTGCGAATAAGACAGCATTGCAGAATGTTATGCTTGGCTTAACTTCAGCAAGAAAGATGGATAAGAAACAGGCAGAGAAAATTGGACTCGAAATGCTTAGAAAAGTAGGTATGGAAGATCGTGCTTCGCATTATCCTTCTCAATTATCAGGTGGTCAGCAGCAAAGAGTTGCGATTGCACGTGCATTGGCAACAAATCCAGAAATCATTTACTTTGATGAGCCAACATCTGCTTTAGATCCTGAATTGATTGGGGAAGTATTGAACGTTATGCGTGAGCTTGCAAATGAAGGTATGACAATGATCGTCGTAACACATGAAATGTCATTTGCGAAGGAAGTGAGCAATCATGTGATCTTTATGGAAGGTGGTAAGATCATTGAACAAGGTACTTCGAAAGAATTTTTTGAAAATCCAAAACAGGAAAGAACAAGAGAGTTCTTACGTTTAGAAAATACAAGATAAGGAGAAAAGAACATGAAAAAACTATTACTCACAACAATGCTCGTAACTGCTTTGGCTGGCTGCTCCAGCGCTAAGACATCTGCAGCTTCTGCAAGTGGTGATCATTTAGCACGTATTCAAAGTGCAGGAAAGATTACAATTGCGACAGAAGGTGTATGGTCACCATTTACATATCATGATGAAACAACAGATGAACTTGTTGGATTTGATGTAGAAGTTGCCAAGGCTGTTGCGGATAAATTAGGTGTAGAAGCTGAATTTAAAGAAGTAAACTTTGATGGTGGCTTGACAGGTGTTGCCCAGGGTACATTTGATATGATGGCAAATGGTGTAGATATCACGGAAGAAAGATCAAATTCTTATGATTTTACTGAACCATATGCATATGATCATGCGGTTATCGTTACGAAAGCAGATAATTCTGATATCAAGTCTTTTGCGGATCTGAAGGGTAAGACAACTGCAAATTCTACTGGTTCCACATATGCTGAAATGGGTGAAAATAATGGTGCAACAGTAACAAATGTTGATACATTAGGTGAAACAATGGATCTTGTATTGAATGGAACAGTAGAAGCAACAATTAACGCAAATACTTCTATTCAGGATTATTTCAATACAACAGGAAACTCTGACAAGTTAAAGGTTGCGGCTACAGATGAAGAAACAACAAAATATGCTTTTCCTCTAAAGAAGGGCAGCGACAATGATTCTCTTCGTGAAGCAATCAATAAAGCCATTGATGAATTGAGAAGTGAAGGAAAGCTTTCTGAAATTTCTACAAAGTTTTTTGGTGCAGATATCACAACAGAATAATTTTAGTAAAGGGTTCTATGTTTAGAACTCTTTTTGTATGCAAAAAATAAAAAAGTTAGAGAATTATTTGATTAATTCTCTAACGATATAGCTTGCACAGATGAGTCCTGCAGCACTTGGAACAAATGCGGTAGATCCTGGAACAGAACGTTTCTTGCTGTCTTGTTCTGTGTAATGTGTTTTGACTGGCAATTCTTTTGAGCAAACAACTTTGCATTTGTTGATATGTCTTTTCTTCAGTTCGTGTCTCATGACCTTCGCGAGAGGGTCATTTTTTGTTTTATAGATATCTGTGAGTTCTAATTGTGTCGGATCCATTCGATTTCCACATCCCATACAGGAGATGATTGGTGTTTTTACACTTTTTGCGTAACAGATCATATCGATCTTGGCAGTAACAGTATCGATGGCATCAACAATATAGTCATAGTTTGTGAAATCAAATGTATCTCTGTTTTCTGGAAGATAGAATGTCGTATATTTATGTACGATCGTATCTGGTGAAATGTCTTTGATTCTTTTTTCCATGACATCGACTTTATATTCTCCAATCGTGGAATGCGTTGCGATGATCTGACGATTGATATTCGATTCAGCCACTGTATCATTATCAATGATATCGATTTCTCCAATACCACAACGTGCAAGTGCTTCAATGACGTATCCGCCAACACCTCCAACGCCAAATACGGCGACTCTTGCATTGGCTATTTTCTTTAATCCTTCTTCTCCAAGGACGAGTTGTGATCGAATGAATGGATTGCTCATACGCATGTTACCTCAATGAAACGATTTTAATGTTTTGAAGGAGTGAATGCAAGTGATACAATTACAAATATTAGAGGGGGAAAATATGCATCATATTCAAACACGCTATAATATTCTACATATTTTATTCTGGATGATTTCTTGCTGTATTAATGGATTTGTGGCAATTTATTTGAAAAGCAAGGGATTAGACAATACGTTGATTGGGATTGTTACGGGGGCAAGCTGCATTTTAATTACATTGATTTCACCATTCGTAACTTCTTTGTTAAATAAAATTCAGAATCTGACAATTCCTAAATTAATTACATGTTTATTATCTGTTGCTTCCATTGTATTCCTGATGATTTCTTATGTTTCATTGCCTGCTGGATTCATCATGCTTTGTTATATTTATATCTTAACGGCGTTTCTTTCTTGTGTTCCACTTGTTTCAACGATTGCGATGAATTATATTGCACAGGGAGTGGAAGTAAACTTTGGCTTAGCAAGAGGTATGGGATCTGTGTCCTATGCCGTCAGTGCAGTTGTATTGAGTAATTTTGTGGAATGGTTTGATCCAAATGTTCTATCTGTATTATTTCTTTGTGGAGTAATATGTCTTCTAAGTGTTGTGAATACTTTTCCGGATTATCATGAAGAAAAGCATGAAGTGAAGAAAAGCGGCAATATTTTAACAATTATCAAAAAATATAAATTGTTATTTGTGATTCTTCTTGGATGGTCATTTACATTTTCTGCCAGTACTTCTTTATCTACATATCTGATCAATGTTGTGGAGCATCTTGGCGGAAATACAATGATTTATGGGTTTGCGGTATTTGCGATGGCAGCGAGTGAAATGCCTGCGATGGCCGTTACAAGAAAACTGATGCGAAAGTTTGATGTGATGACTTTGATTGTTGTTGCGGGTGTGAGCTATCTTTGTCGTAATATTCTGATTGCGATGGCACCTTCGCTATTGTTTGTATTTATTGGTGTTTTGTTTCAAAGTACATCCTATGGCTTGTTGACTTCAACAATGGCGTATTACGTCAGTGATACATGTGAAAAAGAAGATCAGATCATGGGTCAGACATTGCTTGGAATGATGACAACTGGTCTTGGTTCTATGCTTGGAAATGTTGTTGGTGGAATCTTGCAGGATGCATTTGGATTAAGCAGCATGCTTATATTCGCAATGTTGATGACAGTGATTGGTGCATTGATTTTAATTGGTGTAGGTATCATTCATAAAAAAGCATAAGAAAAGGCACTGTGAAGTGCCTTTTGATGTATTATGCAAATTTCCAGGCAGTTTCTAATGCGATGAGCATCATATCTGTGAAACTGTTTTGTCTTTCTTCTGCTGTTAAAGCAACTGGTTTGAATAAATGGTCAGAGATGGAAAGAATTGCTAATGCCTTCTTTCTATTTGCACTTGCTTCCCAGTATAATCCAGCAGCTTCCATTTCAACACATAAATGACCAAAGTCTCTTAATTTTTCGTTTAATCCTGTCTGTGGATAGTAGAAGAAATCAGATGTATAAACTTTACCAACTTTACATGGGATATTATTTTCTTTTGCGGCTTCTACTGCAGTCGATAACAGGTCATAGTCAGCACATGCGGCAAATTGGCCAGGGATACCATATGCATTCCCATAGCTGGAGTTTGTAGATGCTGCTTCCGCAATGACAACGTCCTTTGCATTGACATCCATATCTAATCCACCAGCAGAACCGATACGAATGATTGTATCTACACCAAACTGTGTAAATAATTCATGTGTATAGATACCAATGGATGGAACACCCATACCATGTCCCATAACAGAAATTCTCTTTCCTTTGTATGTTCCTGTATAACCTAACATGTTACGTGTATCATTGAAACATACAACATCTGTTAAATACTTTTCGGCAAGTGTTTTTGCACGCAGCGGATCACCAGGCATCAGTACAACTTTACTGATTTCTGCTTTTTGAACGATTGATGCTGAAATACTTTCTTTGTTTTCCATTTTGTTTTACTCCTTGTTAAATAGTTTCTTTAAATTGACATCAAATGGTGGATAAACGATTCCTCTTTCTGTAACGATCGCAGTGAGAAGAGAGTGGTCAGTCACATCAAATGATGGGTTATATTTCTTGATGTCTTTTAAGATCATTGGTTCTTTGTACCACATGGAACCAACTTCCTCTTCATCTCTTTCTTCAATGTGGATATCATCTCCACACTTTGTATTGAAATCAATTGTAGAAGATGGTCCTAATGTGTAGAAAGGAATTCCGTAATGTTTTGCTAAAATGGCAACACCACTTGTACCAATCTTGTTGGCAAAGTCACCATTTGCCGCAATACGATCACATCCAACCATAACACATTGAATCTTTCCTTGTTTCATGACAATACTTGCCATGTTATCACAGATGGAAGTAACATCAATTCCTGCTTTAAACAGTTCATAGCTTGTTAATCTTGCACCTTGTAATAGAGGTCTGGTTTCATCGGAATATACATGAATATTCATTCCTTTTTCATGTGCGAGATACATTGGTGCTGTTGCGGTACCGTAACCAAGACATGCCAAGTATCCTGCATTGCAGTGTGTCAAGATGCCATCGCCATCCTTTAATAGTGTGACACCATATTCTGCAATTTTTTGATTCATCGCAAGATTTTCCTTGTCAATTGTTTTTGCTTCTTCTACAAGTTTTACCTTGATGGCAGCAACATCAATAACATTTGCTTCTACAAAAGCTTTCATACGGTTTAAAGCCCATGATAAGTTGACTGCGGTTGGTCTGCTTGTATTTAAGTAGTCCGCATCTTGATCAAATGCTTTTTTGAATGCATCATAGGAATCGTATGGATAGTGCTGTGCCAAGACTGCCATGGCATATCCTGCAAATACGCCAATGGCTGGTGCACCACGTACCTGTAAAAGCTTGATTGCTTTCCACATCTCTTCTTTTGTCTGTAAAGTGAGATATTCTTCGTGATTTGGAAGCTGTGTCTGATCTAAGATAATCAATGATTTAGCATCCTCTGTAATTTTGATGACTTCTAATTGTTCCATCGTATTATCCTTTCTGTCCGTACTTGTTGAGTGCAAAGTCTCGCATCCAGTCGACATTCTCTTTAGAGATTGTAACGGGTTTTCCAATGCAGAGTGCTTTATAGTAGATATCTGCACTTGTTTCTAAGACTTTTGCGACTTTAAAGCACTCTTTCATGTCTTTACCAGCACATAATGCACCATGATTGCTTAACAGACATGCTTGTGTTGTGCCTAACGCATTGCATACATTTTCTGCTAGTTCTAGTGAGCCTGGCAGTGCATATTCTGCACAATTGACATCTCCTCCGATTGCCTGTGCCATTTCATCCGTTACAACAGGAATGGACTGGTGGAGAACACCAAATACAGTGGAAGAAACTGGATGGGTATGCATGATGGCATTGACATCACTTCGATTTTGATAAATGCGTACATGAAGCATACTTTCAATGCTTGGCTTGCGTTTACCTTCTATAAGATTTCCTTCCTTGTCCAATACACAGATATCTTCTTCTTTGAGTGTGTCATATGGCATGCCGCTTGGTGTTAGATAAATGTGACCGTTTGTCGGGTCGCGTAATGAAAGGTTGCCCCATGTTTCTATCGTGAGGTCTTGTGAAGCCATTTGTATTCCGGCTTCAATGATTTGTTGTTTATAGTTCATAATAGTATTCTATTATGGATTTGCATAAATTGAAGTATACAAAAGAAGAAAAGTGCTTATGAAAATAGTTTCATGAAGTTTTTGCTTTTCTTTCAAAATTGTTTGTTATGTTGTTGACGGTGATATAGGCAGGCTGTATATTTGAAACATACAAACCGATGAACAGGAGATCAAACATAGAAGGCAGCTTCTAGAGAGTCGTGATGGTGGAAATCGACAGTGAGGCACTATGCAAATGGACCTGTGAGGGCTAGATGAAAGTTTTATGCGAGTACTTCTAGACGCAATGTCAGCGTTACAGGACAGGAAATGTGATTGCATTTTCGTGACAAAGAGAGAAGATTATCTTCTAATTAAGGTGGCACCGCAGGCTATTACGCTTGTCCTTAGATGGACAGGCGTTTTTTGTTTCTATCACGAATGAAGAAAATGCATTAGAGAAAAAGGAGGAAAATCACATGAAAAACGTACTTACTTTAACTTTAGCTGCAGCATTCATGGCTACACTTACTGGATGTGCATCATCTCAAACTGCGACTTCTTCAACAGCGAAGGAAACAAAAACTTATAAAGTCGCTGTTGTGAAGCAGTTGGATCATGCATCTCTGGATGAAATTGCTAAGGCAATCTGTGATGAATTTGATGCAATTAGTGAAAAAGAAGGTGTGAAAATTGAATATGGTGATGTGTATTCTGGTCAGAATGATCAGACTGTCTTACAACAGATTGCCTCTCAAGTAACAAGTGAAGGTGTAGATGCGATTGTTCCTGTCGCAACTTTAGCAGCACAGACAATGACAGTTGCTTCGGATGGAACTGTTCCGGTTGTATTTGCGGCAATTTCTGATCCTGAAGCTGCAGATCTAACTGGAATTGATTATGTAACTGGTACATCTGATGCATTGAATACGAAACAGATCATGGAAATGATGTTAAAGGCAAATCCTGATATGAAGACAGTTGGGTTGTTATATTCTAAGTCGGAAGCAAATAGTACAAAGCCAATTGCAGAAGCTAAGAAATATCTTGATGAAAAAGGTATTCAATATGTTGAAACAACAGCGAATACAAATGATGAAGTCAAACAGGCTGCTTCCAGCTTGATTGCAAGCAAGGTAGATGCGGTATTTACACCAACAGATAATGTTATTATGGCTGCGGAATTATCCATTGCCTCTGATTTTATGGATGCGGGTATTCCTCACTATACAGGTGCTGATTCATTTGTTAGAAATGGTGCATTTGCGACTTGTGGTGTGAACTATACAGAACTTGGCAAGGAAACTGCTGATCTTGCATACAAAGCAATGAAAGATGGTATGGATGCAACTGGCTACAAGGGCAGATATGAAGTTATGCCTGGTGGAATCATTACAGTCAATACGGAAGCAAGTAAAAAATCAGGTATTGCTTCTGATACATTTAAAGATTTTGGAGATGTAGTTGAAGTAGAAACAAGTGAAGAGTAAACGGAGGAAAGAATGTTATATATCATACAGACAGCTTTACAACTTGGATGTGTTTATTCGTTTGTCGCATTGGCCTTGTTTTTAAGCTATCGTATCCTTGATATTGCAGATCTAACAACGGATGGGTGTTTTGTACTGGGGATGGCGGTTTCTGTCTCCTGTTGTGCAGGTGGTCATCCGTTTGCCGGTGTGATTCTAGGAATGATTGCTGGGGGATGTGCTGGATGCGTAACTGCAATATTACAGACACGCCTGGGAGTTCCTTCCATTCTGGCTGGCATTGTGACAAATACTGGATTGTACACAATTAATTTAATGGCAATGGGATGGAGTTCTAATATTTCTTTATTAAAGAATGAAACGATTTTCTCATTGTTTAAGAAAACAAATATTGGTGGCGCATGGAATGCAATTATTCTGGTGGGAATGATTGCGTTATGTGCAATGGTGTTGATGGAATGGTTTTTGTCAACACGCTTAGGCTTATCCATTCGTGCAACGGGTGATAATAGAGATATGGTTTCTGCTTCTTCTATCAATCCGAGATTTACAATTCTTGTAGGTCTTGTTGTTGCGAATATGTTTACGGGGTTGAGTGGTGCACTTGCAGGACAGCTGCAAAAAAGTGCAGATATCAATGCGGGAAGCGGCATTGTGACAATTGGTCTTGCGACGCTGATCATTGGGGAAACATTGATCCAGGGAAGAAAATCCATTGGTAGAAATATCTGTGCGTGTCTTGTGGGAAATATTGTGTATCGCTGTATTTATGCATTTGTTTTACAGACACATATTATTCCTGTAGAAGGTTTGAAGCTGATGACAGCCATCATTGTTGCTTTGGCAATTGCAGCTCCATATATCAAAGAGAATCTTGATGTAATGAAGCGAGAAAGAAGGGAGAAGTCATGTTAAGAATTGAACATATTTCTAAGACATTCCATCCTGGAACAGTGAATGAAAAGAAAGCTTTAGATGATTTTTCTTTGACAGTGAATGATGGTGATTTTGTTACGATTATTGGATCAAACGGTGCCGGGAAATCTACGTTGTTTAACAGTATTGCGGGAAACTTTCTTGTGGATTCTGGCAGAATTCTTTTAGATGATGAGAATATTACATTTACACCTGAATATAAAAGAAGCAAATATATTGGCAGATTGTTTCAGGATCCATTGCGTGGAACAGCACCACATATGACGATTCGTGAGAATCTTGCATTGGCATATTTACGTGCAGGGAAACATACAAAGATGTTTTCTCGTGTTTCCAGGAAAGATGAAGAAAAGTTTAGAGATGTTTTAAAACAATTGGATATTGGTCTGGAAGATCGTATGGATGTTCCTGTCGGGACATTGTCTGGCGGGCAAAGACAGTCATTAACGTTACTCATGGCTACGATCGTCCCTCCAAAACTGTTATTGCTGGATGAACATACAGCAGCTTTGGATCCACAGGCTGCAGAAAAAATTATGTCATTAACAAATCAGATCGTTTTGGAGAATCATACGACTTGTCTGATGATTACACATAATATGAAGAGTGCTTTATCTACAGGAAATCGTACATTGATGATGAATCAGGGAAAGATCATTCAGGATCTGAATGTGGATGATAAAAGAAATATGGATGTGGATACTTTGATGCATCGTTTTAAAGATGCATTAAATGATGATCGAATCCTCTTGACGCAAGATTAGCTTAGGGCTAATCTTTTTGATTGAATTGGAAGTGAGAATATGGCAAAGAAAGAAACCAAAACAAATGCGATGAGAATTCTGGATCAGGCTGGGGTATCTTATGAGATTCATACATATGATGTGAGTGATGATTTGATTGATGGTGTGAGCGTTGCACGTAAATGTAACGAAGATCCAGAACAGGTATTTAAAACATTGGTAACGGTTGGCAACGATAAAGAACATTATGTGTTTGTGATTCCAGTTGCGGAAAAACTGGATCTGAAAGAATGTGCTAAGGCAGTTGGTGTAAAAAGTGTTGAAATGATTCCACAAAAAGATTTGTTGAAACTGACAGGATATATTCATGGTGGATGCTCTCCCATTGGAATGAAAAAGAAGTTTGTAACGGTGTATGATGAGACAATCGTACTGTTTGATAAGATTCTTGTATCTGGCGGCAGAGTTGGAACACAGGTAGAAGTTGGTGTAGAAGATTTGTTGAACGTAACTGAAGGAAAAGTGCAGGCAATTACAAGAAACATATAATGTTCACAAAACTATACACATTGTCTGATATAATAAAGCTATGTTAAAGAAATTAGTGAAAGAAATCCTTGTTTTATCAAGTGTAATAGGCTGTATGCCTTTGACAAGTATTATTGCGGAAACAAATCCATGTGATTCTGATCCGTATAGTGATGCATGCAAGACATATTCTCAAAAGAAAAAAAATGCTTTAGATGCTAAAAATAAAGAGATTGCACAACAGAAAGCAGACAGTGAGGCAGAACTTGCAGAAATCAAAGCAAAGCGCGCAGAGATTGCCGCAAATATTGTTGCGTATAAAGAAGAAATTGCATCGTATCAAAAGCAGATTGATGATTTGAACAGTACGATTGCAGAATTGGAAACGCAAATCAGTGCATTACAGACACAAATCAATGATACACAGGCAAAAGCAGATGCAAAGCAGGTGGAAATTGATGATACGCAGGCACAGATTACGCAACTTGGAGAAAAAGTGAAAAGCAGAATGGTATCTTCACAGTCTGGCATGCGTATTCATAAAGAATTCTCTATTTTAATGGGCGCATCTACGTTTCAGGATTTTTTGCGTATCGCAAATGGGTTGAGTGATATCAATGCCTATGATAACCAGACAACAAATCAGCTTGTAGATCTATCTGCACAGTTAAAGAGTGACAAGGAAGAATTGGAGACTTTAAAAGCATCTCAACAGGCCCAGCAAGATGAATTGAATGCCAGCCAGGAAACACAGGAAAATCAAAAAGCACTTCTAGAAGTAGCACAGGAAAAGATTCAAGTATATAAGGATGCTGCAGAAGATACTGCGGCAGAGCTGGAAGCACAGGGGGAAAAGATTTCTTCTACAGTGGATTCCTTGAAGGCAACAATCAATTCTAATGCGGCTCAGATGGATGCACTCCAGGCTGCGATTGATAAAGCAAATACACCACAGCCAGCTCCAGATGAAAGTGGTGGTGGAGATAATTCTTCCAGCGGTGGATCATCTGGAAACTTTGGCTCTTCTGGATGGACGAATCCAGTGCCTGGTGCATATCGCAGTGCTGGTACATGGAACTATCCTGGTGGTGGAAAACATCTGGGATATGACTTTGCGGCAAGCCAGGGTACGACAATCAGAGCTGTTGGAGATGGCGTTGTGATTGTTAGCGCAGATGGTGCAACGACCGGGTATCTTGGAAGTACTGCGCATGGTACAGGTGGATCAAGTGGTGGAGGAAACCAGATTTATCTGTTAACTGCAGTGAATGGATCATTATATGCGGTGAAGTATCTGCATATGCAATATGGATCACCAATTGCCTTAGGTACACAGGTAAAAGCAGGAGATTATATTGGCAGAGTTGGTGCGACTGGAAATGTAACAGGGCCGCATTGCCATATTGAAATCTTCTATTTAGGAGATGCATCAAATTTTACAAATTATTTAAGAACATGGAATGGTGATCTGGCCTTTGGATGTGGATGGGCTGGCAGCTATGGCGGCTATGGTAGAAGATGTCAGGATGGCTATGGTGCCCCATGTAGAATTCGCCCTGAAAATGTAATTGGATAAATGAAGGAGACTGCAGTAATAAAGTCTCCTTTTTCAATATCGCTTGAAATATAAAAATAGTCATGCAATCCATTTTGGATGTATAGCTCTAATAATAATCTTTGCATATTTTTGAAAGCTGAAGTTCTTTTTTATGTATAATGCTTCTATGAAAAGAATCTTTCGTTTGTTACTAGCTGTATGGTTTTTATGTTTTTGTGTCATTACTTTAAAGAAAGAAGCAATCTTTACTTCTTTCTTTCATAATGTCAAAGATATTTTTACGGGACAATTGCTTCAGGAAGAAAAAGAAGTTGTTGCATATGATGACTTGTATCATCCATATTATGCGATGCTGGATGAAAAAGAAAAACGGATCTATGCAAAGATCATTGACTGTACAAATGCATTAGAAACAACATTGAAGCCATTTGATGCAGGTATTACAGAAAAGAATATTGCAAATGCATATCAGGCTGTAATGTTTGATTGTCCTGAACTGTTCTGGCTGGAACAGGGGTATTCTTATGAATTGTTAGAAAATATGGGTGTTATTTCTGTGACGTTATCGTTTCATGAAACTGCAGAGGATTTTGCAGAACATCGGCAATTGTTCCAAAAAGCCAGTGAAGAAATTGTACAGAATGCTCTTGTATATCCGAGTGATGAAGAAAGAGAAAGATATGTTCATGATGCTTTATGTGAAAGAATTACATATGATTTAGATGCAACAATGAATCAATCGGCGTATTCTGCACTGGTGAATCATCAAACAGTTTGTGCTGGGTATGCAAAAGCTTTTCAATACATCTTGAAGCAATTATCCATTCCTTGTGCATATGTAACGGGAAGTGCAGAAAGTGAAGATCATGCATGGAATATTGTGTATCTGGATGGTTCGTGGTGGAATGTGGATGTTACGTGGGATGATGAGCTAGAAGATCCATATATGTTTTTTAATTTGAAAGATGATGTATTTGATGAAACACATGCTAGAAGTGATATCAGTGTTTCTTTACCTGCTTGTGAATGATGAAAAGATAAATAAGCGTCGCACATAAAAAGCCGCTCATATCAATGAGAACATCTTTGATACAGCCATAGCGGTTTGGTACAAAGTGCTGAATCGTTTCATCCATGGATGGCGGTAAAATCCAGAAGAGTGCGTAGTTGAGTTTTAGGTTTGTAAGTAGTGGTGCAGTGCGCAAAGCGTACATGACTAGAATGCCAAGTCCGGCATATTCACTGAAATGTGCGAGTTTACGTATAAAATGATGAAATGTATCAAAAGGAATATTCCATCCAAAGCTATGGAGAATGGATAATAAGAATTGTGTCAGACCGCCAGAAATGGCACTGCTTGTTTCACCAATCTGCAGAGAATTTGAAAATATAAATAAGATATACAGGAATACGATGATCCATACATACTTTTTGTTCTTCATAAGTTCACTTGTCAACCATGGTATAATACATGAGCAAAGAGGGAAATAAAATAGATATGAAAAAATTAATTAATGTTCTTTTCGTTGTAACAGGAACATTTATCTTGGCAATTTCGGTTGAATTCTTTATTCTTCCATACCACATTTTGTCTGGCGGTGTAGCTGGTGTTGCGGTAGCATTTGAACCATTTTTCCATTTGGATGAAACACTTGTTGCCAATACTTTAACGCTTGCGTTATTGATCGTTGGTACATTGATTTTAGGAAAGCAATTTGGAATTGATACGATTTTGTCTTCGTTCTGTTATCCTGTTTTTACAACAGCATTGTCTTATGTTGCGCCAATGATTCCAATTCATATTGAACCATTCCTGGCTAGTTTGTATGCAGGACTACTTGGAGGGGTTGGAATTGGTCTTGTGATGAGAGCTGGTGCGAGTACGGGTGGTATGGATGTTCCACCACTCATTGCACATAAACTATTTGGCGTGAAAGTTGCTACTGGTGTTATGGTTACGGATGGCATTACAGTTTTGCTTGGTGTACTTGCATATGGCATTGATGCGGCTTTGATCGGCTTGATTTCTGTATTTGCTTCAGGCATTGCGATTGATAAGATTTTGTCACTTGGTGCAGGAAGTAATGCGAAAAGTGTGACAATCATTAGTGAGAAATGGAAAGAGATTGCGGATGTTATCATGCGTGATATGGATCGTGGTGTAACGTTTCTGTCTGGTGAAGGTGGCTATCAGATGGATAAGAAAAAAGTTATCTTATGCGTTGTCAGCGCAAAGCAGTATTCTCAACTGGTAGAAATTATTAATCAGATTGATGATCGTGCATTTACGATTACAACAGATGCATCGGATATGCATGGAGAAGGTTTCACGTATCCTTCAGCAACAATTTAAATGATGTATGGTAAAATAAACACTGGTTTTTGAAGATGAAAGGAGACTTGTATGATTGAATGTGAACATGTATACAAACAATATAAAAATGGTACAAATGCTTTGTATGATGTGAATTTTAGTGTCAAACAAGGTGAATTTGTTTATATTATTGGACCAACGGGTTCTGGTAAGTCCACGTTGATCAAATTACTGGATGGAGAAGAACTCCCAACAAAAGGTAATGTTGAAGTTGTTGGTATCAATGTTGGTGAATTGAAGAGAAAGCAAGTTCCAATTTATCGTAGAAATATTGGTGTTGTTTTCCAGGATTTTAGACTTCTTCCAACAAAGACGGTATATGAAAATATTGCCTATGCTTTAGAAGTTATCAATATGAAAAAGCCACAGATCAAAAAAAGAGTGGATGAAGTACTGGATGTCGTTTCTTTAAAAGAAAAGAAGACTTCTTTTCCACATGAATTATCTGGCGGACAGCAACAGCGTATTGCGATTGCTAGAGCGATTGCAAACCGTCCAAAGGTTTTGATTGCAGATGAACCTACAGGTAACCTTGATCCTGGAAAATCTGATCAGATTATGAATCTGCTGGAAAGAATCAACAAGCGCTATGGTACAACAATTTTGATGGTAACACATGATTTAACACTCGTGAATAAGCATCGTAAAAGAACGGTTGTCTTAGAACATGGACATATTGTTGCAGATCTTGCACAAGGAGGTTATGTTCGTCATGATCAGTAGACCAATTAAAGAAGGATTTTCAGGTGTTGGAAGACACTTAGCAATGGCAATCAGTTCTGCAATTGCGGTAACGATTACGTTATTAATTATTTCACTGTTTATTATTTTCTCTTATAACGTACAGAATTTCACAAAAAATATTGAATCTTCTATGGAAATATCTGTTATGGTCGACTACAACTATGAAGATAGTGCGAAAGAAGATGCCATTCAGAAATCCATTGAAGCAATTGATGGTGTTAAGAAAGTAACATATTCAAATAAAGATCAGGAATTTCAATACTATATTGATTCTTTTGATGATGAAAAGACAAAAGAAGCATTTGAACCATTTAAAGATGATAATCCAATGCATGATGCTTTCTATGTAGAAGCAGC
This sequence comes from Bulleidia sp. HCP3S3_C9, assembly GCF_052064035.1. NCBI lineage: Bacteria > Bacillati > Bacillota > Erysipelotrichia > Erysipelotrichales > Erysipelotrichaceae > Bulleidia > Bulleidia sp. HCP3S3_C9. Next base: position 25,494 of record NZ_JBQHWJ010000020.1, read on the forward strand.
CAGTGGTGATCAGATTACAGAAATTGCTTCAGAGATTCAGAAAATTGAAGGTGTTGCGGAAGTGAACTATGGTGGTCAGTCAACAGTATCTATGGTTGATACAATGGCAATGGTTCGTAAGATTGGTGGATTCTTAGTCATTGGCTTGACTCTGTTAGCCATTTTCCTGATTCAGAATACAATCAAGTTAACGATTTCTGCACGTAAAGATGAAATTACTATCATGAGAAATGTTGGTGCAACGAATTCCTTTATTCGTTCTCCATTTGTGATTGAGGGTATTATCATTGGCGTGCTTGGTTCCATTATTCCAATTGCATTAACAGTCTGGGGATATACAACATTGTATCAGCAGAGTGGTGGTATTCTTGTTTCTAACATGTTTAAGCTTGTAAAGCCAAATCCATATATTTTCTATCTGGCGGGTATTTTATTAGGCATTGGTGTAATTGTGGGATTTGTTGGATCCTTGTTGTCTGTTAACCGTTATCTGAGGTGGAAGAGATGATGAAAGTTATCAAAATATGTATTTGTGTATGTATTTCTTTTCTGTGTATTGCACGTGTTGATCGTGTGTATGCAGAAGATTATTCGAATACGGAATACTGGTCTGAAACCTGTAAAAAAGCTACAAAAGATAATCAGGAAGCCTGCAAAGGATATGCGAAGTATCTGGAAAGTAAAAAATCTGAAGCGCAGGAGCAATTGAAGAGTATTGAAGCAAAGCGTGATCAGATTGCGACAAATATTGCGGCATATGACCAGCAGGTAAAAGATCTGCAGGCAAAGATTACAGATCTGCAGACACAGATCGATGCAAAACAGGCTGAAATTGATGCGAAGCAGCTTGAAATCGATAACAAGCAGAAAGAAATTGATGCAACACAGGCACAAGTAGATGCTTTGAAAGAAAAAGTAAAAAAAAGAATGGTGAATGCGCAGTCAACCATGCGTGTATCGAAATATACAGATATTTTGATGGGTGCTTCTACATTTGAAGAATTCATTCGTATTGCCAATGGTTTGAGTTCTATTGCACAATATGATGAAAATACACTAGATCAGCTGGCAAGTTTAATTGGAAAATTAAATGATGAAAAGCAGGGACTGGAAAATGCAAAGGTAGAAATGGAAGTTGCAAAGCAGGAACTGTTGAATAAGCAAGATGATCTGGAAGCTACAAAGGCTTCTGTACAAGTCATTATTGATGAACAAGAAAAGCAGGCTGCAGAACTGGAAGCATTAGGTGATACGATTTCAGCAAATATTGACAGTATCAAGTCTGCAATTTCCAAGATTGATCTCAATGGTGTTGTTGCGGCAGAAGGATGGACAAACCCAGTGCCGGGTGCATATCGCAGTGCTGGAACATGGAATTATTCTGGCGGCGGTAAACATTTGGGATATGATTTTGCGGCAAGCCGGGGAACAAATATCTATGCGGTAGCGAATGGCGTCGTTGTAAATAGTGCGGATGGCTGTTCGTATGGTGGACTTGGTTCGACATGCCATGGAAGCGGTGGCTCCAGTGGTGGCGGCAACCAGGTATATCTAGTCGTTGCGGTAGGCGATACTTTGTACGCGGTGAAGTATCTGCATATGCAAAATGGATCACCAATCCCAACTGGTACAAAAGTTACGGGAGGAGATTACATTGGTAGAGTTGGCTCTACAGGAAACTCTTCTGGTCCGCATTGCCATATTGAAATCTTCAAGATTGGTGCGGCAAGTGACTTTGAAAGTTATGTAAGAAACTGGAATGGTGATTTAACATTTGGATGTGGCTGGGCTGGCAGCTATGATGGATATGGCAGAAGGTGTGAAGCTGGATATGGTATCCCTTGTAGAATTCGTCCAGAATCCGTATTTGGTGGTTAGTTGTGGTATGATAGGGGAGCTTTTCGATAAGCTCTCCTTTTAGATATATATATATATATAGAGGTACTTTTATGGAAGAAAATAAGACAGAAGAAAAAGAAGAATTCAAGACGATTTCTTTGAAAAAATATGTATGGCCTGATGAAGCAAAACTTAAGGCGGAAAAAGCAAAGAACAAAAAACTGAAAAGAATCATGGTTGTGGTGACAATCGTCGCTGTTCTTTTTGGATGGCTTGGCGGTTCATTGCTGCCGTATGGATTTACATCTTCTTTACGTCATATGATTGCACGTGGTACGACAATGAGTGCTTCTAAAAAGATTCAGGAAGTCATGGATATCATGGAAAACGACTGGTTTTTTGGTAGTGGAATCGATCATCTGGATGAAAGATTGACAGATCAGGCGCTTGCTGGCATCACAACAAATGATGAAGATAAGCATACTGAATATATGTCAAAAGAAGAGATGGAAGCTTTTACGCAATCCATTAATCGTGACTATGTGGGTATTGGGGTGCAGTACATTAATACAGATGGCACAAGCATCGTAGAAAAAGTGTATAAAAATACACCTGCAGAAAAAGCGGGTGTAAAACCTGGCGATATCATTCATACAGTTGATGGTGTGGATATGAGTGGAAAGACGTCCAGTGATATTAAAGAAGCTGTGCAGGGGAAAGCTGGTACAACTGTAACAATTGGTTTTATTCGTGATGGAAAGAATATTGCATTAAAGATTACACGTGAGAAAGTTGCTTCTACAGTGTATGGTGAAATGATGGGCGAAATTGCGTATCTGCAATTATATCAGTTTGGTTCATCAACACCAGAAGAAGTGAAATCCTATATGGATGATTTTGAGAATGCGAAGGGTTTGATCATTGATCTGCGTGATAATGGCGGTGGATATCTGGATTCTGTTGAAGGTGTTTCTTCTTGCTTCTTAGATAAAGGTACAACAGTCATGAAGCAGGAATATGCAGATGGTACTGTACATGAAACTGTTACGAAATCAGATAAATATTCGAATATTCAGAATATTGTCATTTTAACAAATGGAAATACAGCCAGTGCTGCAGAAGTATTAACTCTTGCATTGAAACAGCAGCGCAATGATGTGACGGTTGTTGGTACGACAACATATGGAAAAGGAACTGTGCAGGTTTCAAAGATGTTTGATGATGGCTCTGCCTTGAAATATACAACGAGTAAATGGCTGTCTCCGGATGGTACATGGGTCAATGGCGTGGGTATTACACCGGATCAGGAAGTGAAGCTGCATGATGTATTTTATAGATCATTTTCTAACATGGAGGATGATGAATCTTTTCGTGTAGATAGTGTATCTGATTCGACTGCAGACGCACAACAGTGTCTGGATTATCTGGGATATACAGTAGATCGAAAAGATGGGTATTTCTCTAGTGAGACCGGAAATGCATTGAAGCAATATAAAGAAGAACATGGCTTAAAAGTGGATGAAGTGCTAAATAAAGAAACATATGACAGCTTGCGTTCAGCAGTGATTCTGGATTGGAATACGACACATACACATGATGTACAGCTTGAAAAAGCAAAGGAGATCTTACATGGATGAACATCGCTTTGAACTTGTTTCTCCATTTTCTCCAACCGGTGATCAGCCACAGGCAATTGATGCTTTGTGTGAAGGAATCCTGGAAGGAAAAAAGGAACAGGTACTGGAAGGAGCAACAGGTACAGGTAAAACATTTACAATGGCAAATATCATTGCCAGAATGAATCGTCCTACGCTTGTGTTCTCACATAATAAAACATTGGCAGGGCAGCTGTATTCTGAATTTAAAGAATTGTTTCCGCATAATCGTGTGGAATTCTTTGTTTCTAACTTTGATTACTATCAACCGGAGGCTTATGTTCCTAAGAGTGATATGTATATTGAAAAAACAGCCGCAATCAATGAAGAGCTGGATATGTTCCGTGAATCCACTTTGAATTCTCTTCTGGAAAGAAGAGATACGATCGTTGTTGCGTCTGTTGCGTGTATTTATGCGGCAAGCGATCCTGTGGAATACAAGAATATGTTTATGACGATCCGTGTTGGAGAAACATATGATCGAAATACGTTATTGAAGAAACTTGTAGAGCTGCAATATACAAGAAATGATATGGAACAGTCTCGTGGTACGATTCGTGTCAGAGGTGATGTACTGGATCTGACACCTTCTTATACAGATCAATACAATATTCGTATTGAAATGTTTGGAGATGAAATTGATCGTATTACTGAAATTGATCCATTGACAGGAAAAACATTGAATGCCTACCAGTTCTATAACATCTTTCCAGCTTCTGGCTATGCAAGAAGCAAGGCAACGATGTTGCGAGCATGTGATGATATTGAAGCAGAGCTGGAAGAACGTTTAAAGTTTTTTAAAAACAATGATAAATTGCTGGAAGCTGAGCGTCTGGAACAAAGAACGCGTTTTGATTTAGAAGCATTAAGGGAAAATGGATACTGTGCAGGCATTGAAAACTATTCGATGCACATTGATGGCAGAAAGACTGGACAAAGACCTTGGAATCTATTTGATTATTTTCCAAAGGATTTCTTGATGTTTGTGGATGAATCTCATGTATCTTTACCGCAGGTACGTGGTATGTATAATGGAGACCGTGCTAGAAAAACAATATTAGTGGATTATGGATTCCGCTTACCAAGTGCGTTGGATAATCGTCCGATGACGTTTGATGAATTTGAAGGGATGATCAATCAGGTTGTATATTGCTCGGCAACGCCAGGAGAATATGAACTGGAAAAAGTGGACCATCAGGTCGTTGAACAGATCATTCGTCCAACGGGACTGTTGGATCCACTGATTACAGTGAAACCAACAAAGGGGCAGATTGATGATATTGCAGAGAGCTTGACAGAACGTATCAAGAGAAAAGAACGCGTTTTGATTACAACTTTAACAGTGCGTATGGCAGAAGACCTGACAGAATATCTGCAGGAAAGAGGCTTCCATATTGCGTATCTCCACCATGAAACGAAGACCTTGGAAAGAACGCAGGTCATTCAGGATCTGCGTGTTGGAAAAGTGGATGCCATTGTTGGTATTAACCTGCTGCGTGAAGGTCTGGATATTCCGGAAGTATCTTTGGTTTGTATTCTGGATGCAGATAAAGAAGGTTTCTTGCGCTCTCAGAGATCTTTGATTCAGACAATTGGTAGAGCAGCGAGAAATGCACATGGTGAAGTGTATATGTATGCGGATGTCATGACAGATTCTATGAAGTATGCGATTGAGGAAACAAACCGTCGTAGAAAAATCCAGGAAGAGTATAATACAGCACATGGCATTACACCTCACACAGTTGTGAAGAAGGTGGATGAAGTTATCCGTGGAAAAGAAACAAAACAGATGGCTGCGAAGTATATGCTGAAAAAGAATAAGACAAGCAAGAAGGATAAGGCTGCGCTGCTTGAAAATATGAGAGCTGAGATGAAGGATGCGGCTGCACATCTTGATTTTGAAAGAGCTGCGGAATTGAGGGATATGATCTATGAACTGCAGTCAGAAGATTAATTCGCAAAATAAGTAATGAGAGTGTACAATTGAAACATGATATTTGAGAGGTAATTCGCATGATTGATTATGAAAAAATAAAATCTGAAGCCGCAAAACAGATGCGGCCAAGTGGAATTCGTAAGTTTTTTGAACTTGCCAGTGAAATTCCAGATTGTATTTCCCTTGGTGTTGGTGAACCTGATTTCCAGACACCATGGTCTATTCGTGAATCAGCGATACACTCTCTAGAAATCGGCAGAACAAAATATACATCCAATGCCGGTCTGCTTCCTTTAAGAACAGAGATTACAAACTTTGTGAAAAGGAAATATGATTTGAACTATAATCCAGAAGATGTTCTTGTGACTGTTGGTGGATCGGAAGCAATTGATCTTGCCATTCGTATGCTTGTAGAAGAAGGGGATGAAGTGATCATTCCTGAACCTTGTTATGTATCCTATGAACCAATTACAACTTTAACTGGCGGGGTTCCTGTGCATATTCAATGTACAGAGGAAAATGAGTTTAGAGTAACACCAGAACAGGTTAAAGAAGCATTAACAGAGAAGACAAAGATGCTGATCTTATCGTATCCAAATAATCCAACAGGTGCTGTACTAAGACATGAAGATCTTGTTGGAATTGCGGAAGTATTGAAAGATACAGATGTTATTGTTCTTTCTGATGAAATTTATGCGGAACTTTGTTATGGCGATGAGAAATATGAATCGATTGCACATATTGAAGGAATGCATGATAGAACGATCGTTGTAAATGGCTTTTCAAAATCATTTTCTATGACTGGCTGGAGACTTGGGTATGCAATGGGACCAAAGCCATTGATTGAGACAATGACAAAGATTCATCAATCATGCATTATGTGTTCTCCAACAACATCACAATATGCTGGAATTACTGCTTTATCAAGCTGTGATGAAGAAATATTGAAGATGAAGGAAGAGTATGATTTTAGAAGAAAGTATTGTGTTAGAAAACTGAATGAGATGGGATTGCATACGTTTGAACCTAAAGGTGCGTTCTATGTATTTCCTAACATTACTTCTTCTGGTATGGATAGTGATACGTTCTGCATGGAATTATTGAAACGTAAAAATGTTGCAATCGTACCTGGTTCAGCGTTTGGTGAAAGCGGAGAAGGATTTGCGAGAATATCTTATGCATATTCCTTATCCCACTTACAGACAGCGCTTGGTAGAATTGAAGATTTCCTGCATGAAATCAAAGAGGAGAAATAAAAATGGATGCAAATAAATTAATTGAATTGCTTGTGGATGATCCACGAGCAACAGTAACAGATTTAGCTGATATATTAAATGATACAGAAGAAAATGTGGATCAGGAAATCAAAAGACTTGAAAATGAAAAGGTGATTTGTGGATTTCATACAGTCATCAACTGGGATAAGGCCAACAAAGATCATGTGGATGCAATCATTGGGGTAAAGGCATGCTCACAAAGAGGGTTTGGCTATGATAAAGTAGCTGAAAAGATTGCTCGTTTTCCAGAAGTATCTTCCTTATATTTGATGAGTGGCGGATATGAGTTCTTTGTGAATGTGAATGCGAAAACAATGCGTGAAGTTGCTGACTTCGTTGGTGAAAAATTAGCGCCAATTGAAGGTGTTTCTGGAACAATGACGATGTTTGTCTTGAAGAAGTATAAAGTGCATGGCATTGCATTTGATATGGAAAGTGAAGTAGAAGACGATCGCCAGATTGTTTCTGCTTAAGTATCATTGTGGAGTTAGGAGGAAAGATGAAACGTTATTTAGTGTTTGACTGGGGTGGAACATCTTTGAAGTATGCATATATGAGTGAGGATGGACAGATCATTCAAAAGAATAGTGTGTCTTCTCCTGCGCGTTCTGCAACAAAAGAAGAATTTTATGCAGTCTTGGATTCTGTTGTGAATCAATTTGATGATATTAGTGGAATTGCGATATCATCATCTGGCGTGATTGACAGTGAAAATGGTGTTGTTGGTGTGATTGGTGCTTTTCCTTTCTTGAATGGTGTCTGTATTGCGGAAGAATTATCTCAAAGATATAACAAAAAAGTAACAATTGAAAATGACGGGAAATGTGCCGCTTTGGCAGAACTCTGGATTGGAAATCTCAAAGATGTAGATGATGGTGCTGTCATTGTTATTGGTACAAATATTGGATGTGCCATAATATTGAATCGTAAGCTGAGAAGAGGAAAGCGATTCTTGTGTGGAGAGCTATGTGCCTGCAGTACTGATGATCAGCATTTGAATGATCCATATAGTTATGCTGGCCAGCATGGTACGCCATATTTATGCAAGATCATGCAGGAAAAAATGGGCCTGAATGATGAAATGGATGGTGTAGAAGCGTTTAATTATATTAATAATAAAGATCCAAAGGCTTTAGAAGCATTGAAAGAATATACAGATTCTTTGGCAATGATGCTGTTTAATATCAATATTTTATTAGATTTAGAGAAGATTTTGATTGGTGGTGGAATCTCTGCACAGCCTGTTTTACTGGATTCTTTAAAAAAATCAATTCGTGATATTGCGACATATCACGTAGATATTGTGAAGGGTACATATTATCCTTTACCTGTGATTGATGTATGTAGATTTCATAATGAAGCAAACTTGCTTGGTGCGCTGTATCATTTCATGTTTGAATGATCCAGATAGGAAAGACTGCTCATTAATCCAATGATGAATATCCATTCAGATAGACCTGTAATGGAAGAATATGTTAATACAAAGCAACCAGACATTGTTAAGCAAGCAATGTAGAACATGGTTGCTTTTTGTCTGTACCAGTAAAAAGCATATAAAAGATAATGTAGATATAAAAAAGCAGCTAAAGCAAAGAATAAATGAAATTGAGAAGCGATGTCTCCTGTTGCGTTATATGGTGTGATCGCAGTGAGAGTGACAAGGATGAATAATGGAATGAGTTTCTTTTTGTTAGTGATTAAATGATATAAATGTAGAAATAGTAGAATGATCCAGTACATGCAAATGATGATTGCGATGTGTTTTGTGGAGCTTTGATTTAACAAGCCGGTAAAGTTGAAAGCAATGGGATCATTGATCCACATAAAGAGTGAAAATAAAAAAAGAAATAGAATGTCTAAGATTTTTGAAAGGAAATGCATATGTTTATTGTATGCACAACAGACAAAGAAGTAAACATGACAGAATGGCTGAAATATAGTAAATTTCTTGTTTACACAAGAAGATTTATTCGGTATAATCTTATGGCGAGTGGGAAATCCGCTCCTTGCCAGTAATGGCCATAAGTCCAAAAGGAGGTGTACAAAATGAAAAAATACGAAGTCATGTACATCATCAACTCATCTGTAGAAGACGAAAAGAGAAATTCTGTCGTTGAAACAGTTGCTAACATCATCACAGAAAACGGTGGTAAGGTTAACAAGACAGATGAATGGGGTATGAGAGATTTTGCATACCGTATCGATGATATGACAAAGGGCTACTATGTAGTCGTTGCATTCGAAGCAGACAACGCATGTGTAAAGGAACTCGATCGTTTGATGGGTATCAACCAGAGCATTGTTCGTTTCATGATCACACGTGACGAAGCTTCTGCGGAGGCTAAGTAATGATCAACCGTGTCGTACTTGTTGGTAGACTTACAAAGGATGTAGAAGTTCGTAAAACACAGACAGGATTGTCTGTTGCTTCATTTACAGTAGCATGTGATAGAAGAACTTCAAGATCACAAGATGGTAACCAACAGACAGCTGATTTTATCAACTGTGTAGCATGGAGACAATCCGCTGACTTCTTAGGTCAGTATGCTAGAAAGGGTGCTCTTGTGGGCGTTGAAGGAAGAATCCAGACACGTTCTTATGATCGCCAGGACGGCACAAAGCAATACGTAACTGAAGTTCTATGTGACAATGTAAGCTTGTTAGAAAGCAAAGCACAGTCTACTGCGCGCGCTGCACAAGTTGACAATGGTTACAACAATTTCAACAACTATCAACAACCATCTTATCAGCCACAGCCTAGTGCTCCAGCTGTACAGGATGATTTCACAAGTGGAGATACATTGGATATTTCCAATGATGATCTGCCATTCTAAAAAGGAGACAAAACGATGGCATTCAGAAAACAGAGAATGGGTCGCAGAAAGGTCTGCTACTTCACAAAGAATAACATCAAGTATATTGACTATAAAGATGTTGAATTATTAAAGAAGTTCATTAGCGCTAATGGTAAGATTACACCAAGACGTGTTACTGGAACTCGTGCGAAGTATCAGAGAAAATTGGCTGTCGCTATCAAGCGTGCACGTCAGATGGCTCTGCTTCCATATATTGCTGACTAATCAGTGAATATTACGGCGCTCCAAAATTGGATGAGGTGTCAAGAAATTGATTTTCAAATAACATGAGGAATTGAAAGAATTTCAACACCTCAAACAACTTGAGCGACGAGAAGTACATATGGTGA
>NZ_JBQHWJ010000021.1:0-34374 GCF_052064035.1 Bulleidia sp. HCP3S3_C9
CTTGTATTAAGGCAACTTCCTAATACTCTTGTTTTTATTACCAATAACAAGTATATCTCGGATGATCCTCGCTGCTACAAGTTATTGGGAGGTCATTTCATATTGTCTATTATACAATTCGCAAATAATTTTTTTCAAAAAAGTGTTGCAATATAGTGATAGTCTATGGTATATTGATTGAGCGCTGGCGAGTTGGTGAAGCGGCTTAACACACCGCCCTTTCACGGCGGCACTCACGGGTTCGAATCCCGTACTCGTCACCATAGAAAAAGCTCATGGAAACATGAGCTTTTTTCATACCTAAACAATTGTTGACTTCCTCAAAAAAAGTTTAAAAAAAGTATTGCATAGTATATATCATTATGGTATATTATTTGAGCACTGGCGAGTTGGTGAAGCGGCTTAACACACCGCCCTTTCACGGCGGCACTCACGGGTTCGAATCCCGTACTCGTCACTTTTATTTTAGGGGTATCGTACAATGGTAGTACATCGGTCTCCAAAACCGCTGATGGGAGTTCGATTCTCTCTACCCCTGCCTACAAATACTCATTCGAACTAATGATATTATCGAGTGAGATCAACCTCTGAGAAATCAGAGGTTTTTTCTATTTTTTTACCAATTATCCTTGAGCAGCTTACATTTCGCATCAAATAAATATAATTAAATTACAGGGAGGCCGTTGTTATGCTAGCCGCCTTATTATTCGTTGCTGAAATTGGATTGATTATTGTTGCTGCAATTACCTGCTTAAAAATTGGTTGGGTATGTGATATTTATATTCAGCAACATAAAAATGATAAGCAATAGCGCTTATCCATTATAAATCGCAATACTACATGTCAAAGTATCTTCACTTTGTGAATACTTGATTGATCCATCATATTTTTTAACAATTTTATTGATTGATTTCACTCCATAGCCATTCTTAGATGAATGGTTTATTTTTATATTTCCACTTTTATCTAAAATCTGATGCTGCATACTATTTGTACATACAATCATCAAAAAACCATTCTTTTTGTAAATTTCAAAAAGAATTTCTTTTTTCCCTTCTGTATGTCTAATTGCATTATCTAGAATATTTGTAAGTAATAATGTTAAATCATTTTCGTTGATATTGATTTTTTCAATTCTTTCAATGTATGTATCAAATTTTATATTCAACCTGATTGCGCGGATGTAATTTGCATTCACAATTGTATCCAGATATGAATACCCAGTTTCAATTGGCACAAATGCCTGATCAAGAGATGCAGAAATTGCATCTGGATCTATTTGCGATGTTAAAACATGCTTTAAATCATGTTTTAATGTTCTTAATTCCTCATAAGATTCTTTCAGCAATGCTTCTTTTTCACTTTGATATTTCAATGCAAGATCCTTTTCATCCACTAATTCTCTCATTTTTTTCTGTTCGTACACTTCTAAAACAATACCCATCACAAGTACGACTCCTGAAATACATAAAGAAAACAAATCATAGTCAGCAAATTTCAAGAAATGAACATAATTTGATAAAACCCAAAGCACAATACTGATAGAAGTCACAAAGAAACAAACTGCACCGTCTATTTCAATCACTTTCTTTTTCACTAAACAGGAAGTTAATATCACACTTAAAATAAACAAAACCATTTCCAGCACAGCAATCAAAACAAGATGTTCCTTTAACAAAAAACCACATTGAATACCCCAGTAGAAATGCATGGATAAAAGAATAATGCACAGATTATGAATGAAATAGAACATTAAATTCAAAATCATCGCTAAAAAAATAGATTCTTTCCATTTCTTCCCAGAAATAATTAATACTATTGTCGCAATCAGAATATAAAAATATGATAGATATCCTTGATTCACTACACCATTTCTCCAAATGAAAGATTCAGTAACACAAACACTCAAAAACAATGATAGAACACTTTTCAAAAAAAATTTACAATCAAGAACACTCACATAAAACAAAAATACAGTGCATAAAAGAATACATTCCACAATTTTATCCATAGCAGTCACCCAAGATATACAAACTATATTTTTCTTTAATCCGATGCTTGTTTGTTCGACTGATATAAAGATTTGTTCCATCCAGTAATGTTACTTTTTCTTTCTTCATCTTTTTGATGTATCTAAAATTCACAATAAAACTGCTCGATATTTTTCCAAATCCATCTAACGTATTTTCATCTATTTCTTTTAATCGTTTCTTATCTTTTAAGATTGTTCCATCATGCATATGTAAAAGCAAATAATTATGAGATGCTTCAAAATACACGATTGAACGTAATGGATACTGTATTTGATCAATTGGATACATTTTTTGAGATTCATTCCCTATTTTCTTTATCATTTTTTTCAGATCTTCAAGCAGATGATCTTTTCTAACAAAGCAAAAAACATCATACTTAAATGTTTCAAAAACAAGATTATTATGTTTTGTACAGAAAACGATTTTCGTATCTGGATATATACTTGAAATAATTCTTGCCACTTGAAATCCATCCATTTCCTTCATATTTAAATCAATGATACACACATCCGCATGAATACGCAGCAATTCATCATGAAATCCAGCAAATCGATACACACTTAAATCATATTGATCCATAGGAACAACTGTCTTTAAATGTAAAAACGTTTGTTTCAATTCTTTTTCATTATCATCAATTATGATTACTATCAATTCATTTTTCATAAAATTATCTTATAACAGTTTCCCAAAAAAATATTTCATTTTTTTCTACACAGAAACAATTTATTCTATTTTGACAGCCGCTATCAAAAATGTAATATAGATACACATCACAAAACACATAAATCCATCTATATTGTTCACACCCAAACGATATAGTATAAGAAGGTTTTAGAAGACACTAGAAGAGTCTGACAAAGGTTTGCTGAACTTCACGCCATTCATCAAAGGAATTAAGCCAACTTCCATGTCAAATCTAACAGTTAAAGTATTTCATTATGAAAACTGTAGAAAATTCATCATTGATGAAGATGACTTGCATTAACATGACAAAACCAGGCAAAGTTGCCTGGCTTTCATTTCTTTAAAGGTTTTACTCTTTCTGAAGCTATCTTCGCAATAAATCCTGTAAATAATCCTGTTGGAATCGATAACAGCAGGAAGTACGGAAGTATCACTGCGATATATCCTGTCATATAGAAGAATGCAACAACACAAACCTGACCAATAGAGTGTGCAATGGATGACATCACAGAAGTAAACATCAACGATGCTTTCAGCTTATGCATAATACACAAAACAATACTGCTCAATAATACACCGCCAAATGAGATCCAGAAGGAAGATCCAAAGATTCTTCCACTCATAAGATTGCCAATCATGACTCTCATGACATTCACAATAATCATTTCTTTGACACCCAATACCTGTATTGTTACCAAAGCAATGATATTTGCTAAACCAATTCTGAATACGCCAAACATCGGAGGGATTGTTGCGGTTTCAATCAGATTCAATGTAATTGCCATTGCACTTAGCAAGGCAAGATATGTAAATCTTTTTGTTTTATTATTCATTGGATAAATAATTCTCCACCCATTCACTTGTACCAATCATAATGTTATTTGGAATACAGGTAATTGGCATGAAACTACTGCCATCATCCCAACCCATCTGTTCACAAGTATGGTTTGGACATTCTACGCTTCCAACATGCCATCTTCCATCTTTGACTTCAACGACCATTTCACCATAGTCACCTTTTACAGTGTATTCTCCATCAACACCAGAATCAAACCATTGTGCAACTTCATTCTTATGAATAATTGCTACCCATTCACCTTTCGGTTTCTCCGCTGGTGTTAAATTTGGATCTGTACTTTTTTTAGGAAAAAATTGCATTGCGATAATTCCAACAACCGCAATCACTGCGATTACAACTAATATTTTGATTTCTTTTTTCTTCATAACGTAAAGATTATATCATTGAAATCAAATAAATGTTATTTATTAAACTTTTTTCTTCTTTCCGTGGCAATAATCATTTTGCTTTTCATACCATCATAGTCTTCTGTCTCAATCATTTCTTTTAAATTCTCCAATGATTGCTGAAAAGCTGTGATTTCTTTCAAAAGATAATCTTTATTTTCCACAAACAGTTCTGGCCACATGGATTCATTGATTTCTGCAATTCTTGTAAGATCACGGAAAGAATCACCCGTATAATCCACCAGCTGTTCATTATCTGTTACATTCATTAAAGAAACCGCAATCACGTGTGTCAACTGTGATAAGAAGCCAATCATCTTGTCATGTTCCTCTGCACTCAATTCACTGATTCTAGAAAAGCCAAGGATTTCTGCAAGCTGATATGCCGTAGCAATTGCTTCTTTTGTATTATCTTTTGTTGGAACAATAATGAAATTCGCAGTTTCAAACTTTGAAGCATCCGCAAACAAAATTCCCTTATATTCTTTTCCTGCCATCGGATGACAGGCAATAAATTCAATATCCTCTCTTAAAATAGCATTGATATTTTCAATCACATTTCTTTTTACACCCGTAACATCAGATAAAAGTGCACCATGCTTTATATATTGCTGATTTTCTTTGATCCATTTCACAAATGCATGCGGATACAGACAAGAAATCACAATATCTGCTTCTTTCACAATAGAAGGATCACTTCCACCTTTTACGATCCATCCTTTTTCTTTCGCATACGCAATGGATTCTTCATTAATATCCACACCAATACAGGAATATCCTTTCTGACTCAATCCTTCAACATAGCTTCCACCCAATACACCAAGTCCAATGACCGCAAATACTGTATCCTTATTGATCATAGCTAACTCCTAACTTCTTTAAATCCTCAAAAAACTTTGGATAACTCTTATTGATTGCTTCACTTCCTGAAATTGTAATATCTTCAGAAAGACACGCAAGCATACTCAAACACATCACAACTCTATGATCATTATGACCACATAGCACAACAGATTCCTTCAATTCAGATGGACCATTCACCACAACCGTTCCACCATCCGAATGAATATCACAGCCAAGCTTTCTCAGCTCTTCTTCCATTACACCAATACGATCACTTTCCTTGATACGCAGTCTTTCGCAATGTGTAAAAGTTGTTGTACCTTCGCATTGCGTAGCTAAACAAAAAAGTGCCGGTCCTAGATCTGGACAATCCTGCAGATCAATTTCTGTTCCATGGATTTCATTGGCATCTACACGATATCCACCATCAATTTCTTCAATGACTGCACCCATTCTTTTCGCAATCTCTAGAATAGCATGATCTCCCTGATGAGAATCATGATTCACATTCAATATACACAAAGGTGTCTTTTGAACCATGGCAAGTTCAATGAAGAAAGCCATTTGAGAATCATCCCCTTCAACAGTACAGTCAATTGGCTGATAAACCTGGTTTCCTTTAATATAGATATCATTCCCCTGCATGTTGCAAACGATCTTAGAGCGCTGTAATGCATCCAGTGTCAATCTAACATATGATGCAGATTCAAATGGAGGAATAATATGAATCACACTGTCTTCTTTACATAAAGGCAATGCAAATAGTAAGCCAGATATAAACTGTGAAGAAACATCTCCATTCACTGTATATTCTCCACCTTGTAAAGGCCCCTGTACATGCAGGAAAGATCCTTCTTTTTCAAACACAAGATTCTTTTGCTTAAAAAGTTCTTCATATACTGACTGGGGTCTTTCCATCAAACGGCCATGGCCTGTAAATGTTGCTTTTTTCTCTAACAAAGCTACAAGCGGAATCAAGAAACGCAATGTACTTCCAGATTCATTGCAATCCATAACAGCACCATCATATGCAAACTTTCCACCAATACCATGTACTAGAATACCTTCCTGAATTCTTTCAAACTGTACCCCTAAATGCGACAGCACATTCATTGTAGCTTCTGTATCTTTACTTTCACTGATTCCATGAATCAAAGAATCACCATCTGCAAGTGAAGCAGTAATGAGTGCACGATGAGATAACGATTTTGATGAAGGTAAGGTAACACTCGCATCTGTATTTGGTTTCGATCTATGAAAATGCGTATCCATACTTACATCTCTCTGCCCATTGCATGTGCAATCAATTTACATTTATCAACAACTTCTTTAAATTTTTCAGGTTTCAGAGATTGTGCACCATCACTCCACGCTTCACTTGGATGATCATGGACTTCAATGATCAATCCATCTGCCCCTGCAGCAACTGCAGCCATAGATACTGCTTCAATATACTTCCAGTCTCCCGTAGCATGAGAAGGATCAATAACAATAGGTAAATGTGTCTTTTCTTTAATAATCGGAACAACAGCGAGATCTAATGTATTTCTTGTGTATTTTTCAAATGTACGAATTCCTCTTTCACAGAAAATAACATTTGGGTTGCCACTAGCCATAATGTATTCCGCAGACATGATCCAGTCTTCAATTGTTGCAGACATTCCACGTTTCAATAAAACTGGTTTGTTTGTTTTTCCAACTGCCTTCAAAAGATCAAAGTTCTGCATATTTCTAGCACCAATCTGAATCAGATCAACATTTTCAACAAACTCATCCAGCTTATCAATACTCATCAATTCAGAAACAATTGGCAATCCCGTCTTTTCTCTAGCATGTACCATATCCTGAATGCCTTTAGATCCAAGGCCCTGGAAAGCATATGGAGAAGTACGTGGCTTATATGCACCACCACGAATGATCTGCGCACCACATTCTTTCACTTCCTGACCAATACGGCAGATTTGATCATCCCCTTCCACAGAACAAGGACCACCCATCACAACAACAGGTTCATTCGCACCAATCTTCACGCCACTTACATCAACAACGGTATCCAATGGATGAAACATTCTATTCGCAAGTTTATATGGTGCAGATACACGCGTTACATTCGCAACAAAACGCTGTGCCAAAATTTTACTTTCATCAATATGTGCCGTATCACCAACTAAGCCCCATACATTAAATTCATCACCAATACTTTTATGAATCTGTAGACCTTTTCCTCTTAAGTCTTTCTCTAAGCGCTCTAATTCTTTTTCTGTTGCACTTTTCTTTACTGTAATAATCATTTCCTATTCTCCTCTAACACACGTTATTATTTTGTGTATGACTTTGTCTATTGTTTCGTTATTTTCAATCTGTATATCACTGTATTTCTCATACAATGGATATCGATCATCATACATTTTCTTGATGGCTTCTTCACTGGAAGAAAGTGGTCTAGAATCTGTTGGAAATAGATTGTGAAGATCTCTTTTGATCCAGATTACAATTCCATTTTCACTTAGATATCGCATCGTTTCTTTCTGTGTAATAACGCCTCCACCACAAGAGATAATTTCACCTTTAGCTTCACGATGTTCTTTTGCCACTTCTGTTTCAACATGTCTAAAGTATGCTTCTCCTTTTGAAGCAAAACATTCTTTAATGGATGTTCCAAGTTTCTTAACGATTTCATCATCCATTTCAATTGCTTTTTTATGTGCAGCTTTCGCAAGTGAGGCACATATCGTTGTCTTGCCAGCCGTTGGCATACCAATCAATATGATATTTCTTCTCGCATACAGAAGATCATTCATACATGGATAAATCATTGATGTATCCATTTTCTGATGCAGGAACAATTCATCTGCCGCAAATGCCTGACGCACAAGCATTTCAAATCCACCTAATACTTTTATTCCCATGCACTTTGCTTCAAACTGCAAGCGTGTCATTAATGGATTGGCAATAATATCAACCACTGTATTCACATTGGTAAAGCGATGAATATCAATCACAATTTCATCACACTTTGGATACATGCCAATCGGTGTCGTATTGACAATGACTTCAAACTGTTTTTCATTCTCATACAATGTATCATATGTAATCACACCCTCTTTTTGATTTCTAGAAACAAGTGTGATATTGGCGTGTAATTGTTGTAAAGCTTCACAGATTGCTTTTGATGCACCACCTGTACCAAGTACTGCGACGTTCTTATCTTTCACATCAACATGGTTCTGTAAAAGCATTTCCATAAAACCAATATAATCGGTATTGTAGCCTTTCAGCTTTCCATTTTCATTAACAATACAATTCACTGCACCAATTCTCTGACAAGCTTCATCCATTGCATCAAGATACGGAATGACAGTCTGTTTATAAGGAATGGTTACATTCAATCCATCAAAATCTTTGCTTTTCAAAAATGCATCCAATGCATCTTCTTTCATTTCATACATCTCATATGGATGAGAAATAAAATGACCATGAATTTCTTTTGACCAGCTATGCCCTAAAGGATATCCTATCAATCCAAATTTCATCTTTCTTCTCCAAAATACATTGTGCCGTATCTCGTAATTAATAAATCTGCAAGTGTAATTGCACACATTGCATCCACAACCACTCTAGCACGATGAATAATTGCCGGATCGTGTCTGCCATGAATTTCTATTTCAACATTTTCATTTGTTTTAAAATTGACTGTTTTTTGTTTCTGAGAAATCGAAGGTGTTGGTTTAAATACTGTCTGGAAACGAATTGGCATACCATTTGTAATTCCACCATTGATACCACCATTATGATTTGTCACAGTTGTAACCTTGCCATCTTTCATTTCAAATGCATCATTGGCTTTAGAGCCATACATTGATGCAAAATCAAATCCACTGCCAAACATAACACCTTTACATGCCGGAATAGAAAATAATGCATGAGAAAGCATCGATTCTACAGAATCAAATGCCGGTTCTCCTACACCTGCATCCATGCCAACAATTGCTGTATCTAAGATACCGCCAACAGAATCCTGTTTATTTCTAGCATCATTGATCAACGCAATCATTGCCTGTCCTTTTTCATCATCTAATGTAGAAAATGTTTTTTCATTACAGATTTCAATATCATGCAGAAGATTATCTTCATCAAACGGACGGTCAACAATATCCATCATGCGTGAAATATGTGTACCAATCGAAATATGCTTTTCTTTTAACATGCACATACAGATTGCACCACACACAACAAGAGGTGCTGTTAATCTGCCAGAAAAATGACCACCACCACTTGCATCTTCATTTCCACGATATTTCATGTTTCCTGCATAGTCTGCATGTGATGGACGTGCAACATTTTCTAAAGCATTATAGTCAGAAGAATGTACGTTTTTATTTTGAATAAAGAAAGCGATTGGTGTTCCTTCAGTTACTCCATTTTTCACACCAGATACAAACTCTGGAATATCATCTTCTTTTCTGCCTGTAGAAATCGTACCCGCTGCCTTTCTTTGATTCACCATTCTAGAAATGATGTCCATATCAATTCTGACACCACTTGGCACACCATCCATGACAGCACCAATTGCAGTTCCATGAGATTCTCCAAACAATGTAACTGTTAAGTTATTTCCAAATGTATTTTTCATAAGCGCTCCCTGATTTTTTCATTTGACCAGTCTTCTACATAGCCGTTACCAATTTCATCTACCTGAACAATAGAGATATGATCATGATCCGCCTTTTTATCGTTCATCATTAATTGAAATACTGCATCTGCATCATATTCACATGTCACGGGCAACTGCAATCTTTCTAATACTTTAACAAGACGATCTTTGATTTCCTTGTTATTCAATATTTTCAACATGCCAAGTCCAACACACTCACCATGATAATATCCATCCATTCCAAAATAAGATTCCAGTCCATGGCCATATGTATGTCCAAAGTTCAGCAGCTTTCTTTCCCCTGTTTCTTTTTCATCATGTTCAACAACATTTTTTTTGATATTTAAGCAACGTGCAATGATTTCATCAATATGATCAACATAGTCATCTCTCTCAAAGATTTCAAACAGTTTCTCATCTTTGATCAAGCCTTCTTTGACTGCTTCTGCTAGGCCATTGTGGAAATGACGAGGTGTCAACGTAGTTAATACTTCAGGATCTACAAGAACCATATCTGGCTGCCAGAACGCACCAACATAATTCTTTACACCATTGAAATCAATTGCGGTCTTTCCACCAATCGAAGAGTCGATTTGAGATAAAGAAGTTGTTGGAATATTGATATATGGAATACCACGCATATAGATTGCGGAAGCAAATCCAGCCATATCACCAACGACACCGCCACCCAATGCAATGACACTGTCTTTTCTAGATACATGAGCTTTCTGCATTGCCTTCAGAATATCCTGCAGTGTATCGAAGTTCTTGCTTGCTTCTCCATTTTTAAACACATACATGGAAGCAGATGGATATTGCTTTTGAAGAAGATTTCTCCACTGTTCTGGTACACCATCATCACTGATTAAAAATACCTTTCCACTTCTTCCGATATATTCTTTTGCTTTTTTTAAAATTCCTCTTTCAAGATAGATTGGATACGTTTTACTTTCTGCATGCATTTCAATTTTCATACTCTTACCTCTTGATACAAATAAAGCCATATGGCATTATCCATATGGCTGTTCACGTACAACTTTTTTTAGATAATGCCTATTCACTATAAAACGGGCAATTATCCATTACCCTCATTACCTAAAATAATAATAGAAATATTTATTACTTACGACATTTTTCATAACTAACTCGCTTATTCATCATACATTCTATATTTTGAAAATGCAATCAAATTATGATGAAAATTGTTACATTCACAAATAATCAGTAAACACTTACACACTTTATATGATTGTCATGATAGAATTTGGATAGAAAGTAATGAATATATATGGCAAATAAAACATTAGAAAAATATGACATCCATGTTTTTTCATCATTGAGCAGCCAGAATATCCCTGGAATCATTGCAATTGAGAATTATAGAGAAATCGATGGCATGCTTTATGTACTGGAAGAAACAATAGAAGGAAATACATTACAGGAATATCTCAATGAAGGTATTTCTTTGAAACTAAGAAAATACTTCATGAATGAAATACTGAAAACAATGCAGATCCTGCATCATAATTCTCCAAAAATCATTCTTGGAAGCTTAGAACCTGCTTCAATCTGGATCACTTCCAATGATAAAGTCAAAATTTCTGTTGGTGAGCAGGCACGTGCAGACAATGAAGAATGGATAGACATTCAATGCATTGGCTATTTATTGAAAGCAATGTTTCCAAATCATGAATATGATGATTTAGCAATGCAATGTATCCACAAAGAACTCACAACCATGGAAGAAGTCATTTCCGTATTCAAGCATCATCGAATGATTGATGGAATCAATATTCCAGGATTTCGAAGCAAAAAGCTTTCCCATATGATTATCGCAGGCATTGTCTATGTTTTGATCATCGCTTCTTGTTTTAGTGGAGATGTCATCTGGGATGATATGATTATCACACAGCCTGTATTCACTACACTTTATCGCCTCCTGCATCTAACAAGCTGTATTGCAATCATTGATATCTGTACCCACTGGACATCACTCTTTGATGAATTCCCATGCATGAGTGATACAAATCCATATAAAAGAATGCTCGGACGCTGTATCGCAATTATCATAGTACTTGTGATTACTGTATTCATACTAATGTGCTTAGACAAAATACTGTTATAAAAAAGTAGAGAAGCAAAATTCTCTACTTTTCATATAATTTATCTTTCGAAATACTTTTTACGATCTTCGGATAAGTTATCGCAGTAGTAACGAACAGATAATGCTGGACTTACCTTATTAGCACCTGTTGGTTCAACTACGAATACGTCACCTTCAAGCATGCAGTTCATGATAGCCTGACATGTTGTATCAAGGTTATCTACACCTGCTTCAACTTCTGTTAAAAGATCATTTGCATTCACTTCGATATAGAGCCAGTCCATTGCATGAGCTTCGCCCTTCTTCCAGTTAATGATATCTTCATAATCCTTTACAGACTTTTTATTAACAACTGGTTCTTCAACCTTCTTTGTTGTCTTTCTTGTTGTCTTTTTAGCAGCAGGCTTCTTAGCAGCTGCCTTCTTTGTTGCTGGTTTTTTAGCTGTCTCTTTTTCTACAGTTTCTTTTTTATCTGCAGCCTTTTTCGCTGTTGCTTTCTTAAGAGCAGCCTTTGTAGTCGTTTTCTTCGCAGTTGTCTTTTCTACAGTTGTATTTTTCTTAGCTTCTTCTGTATTCACTGCTGCTTTTTTAGTCTCTGTTGTTGAGACTGTTTTCTTTGCTGGCATGATCATACCTCCCTTTGTTATATTCAAATTATAGCATATTTATCATAATACATACATTTATTTCACAAGTTTTCAAATAACATGTGATATCATTAATGCAAGAAAGAAGTCAGTATGATCATTGATAGAAAAGGAATGCAGAAAATCGAGTCTTTATCAGGCTTTTCATCACTAGAAATCATGGAAACGGTATCCAGACTCATCGCAGATAAAATCATGCATGCGTTTTCCAGGCAGGACAGCATCGTTGTACTTGCCGGAAAAGGAAATAATGGCGGAGATGGTTATACAATCTGTAAATATTTAAAAGACTACACATTTAAAATTCTTCCCATTGATGGAGAACCCGTCAGTAACGAAGCAATCTATGCAAGTAAACAGATTGATTCAAAATATATCTATTCATATAAACAAGAATATATTGATCAGGCGGATTTAATTATTGATGCGGTATATGGGTTTTCTTATCATGGTGAATTAAAGAAGAATATCCGAGATATTTTCCGATATATCAATCAATCCAACAAAACTGTTTATTCCATTGATATCAACAGTGGTGCAGAAGCAGACAGCGACTATCATGATCTAGATGCAATCCATTCAACAATTACATTTGCATTGGATTGTTACAAACCATTTCATATGCTTCAAAAAGAACATCAATTGTTTGATACATATGAATTGATTGATTTACATTTACCACACACAATTCCAACAAAGTATTACGAAATGAATGAAGAACGATTCTTTTCTCTTTTTCCAAAAAAACCAGTCAATGCATATAAAGGGACATATGGAAAAACATATCTTGTTGGAGGAAGCTATGGATGTGCTGGTGCACTAAGCTTAAATATCATAGGAGCTAAAACCGTTGGCACTCCTTATATCAATGTTTCCTGTCCAGATGAAATCTATCCAATAGTAGCTGCACATCATATTACGCCAGTATTCCACCCATTCAACTATAACAACTACGAAGAAAAACTATACCCACGCATCAAAGAAGCAAAGGCAATTGCATTTGGTTCTGGTGCAGTTTGTATGCCACGTAAAGTTGAATGCATGGATATGATTCTACAAGAATCTACACAGCCCGTCATACTAGATGCAGAAGCATTGCGTCTGCTTGTCAAAAATACATGGATCTTAAGATTTGTAAACTGTCCTGTCATTATTACTCCACATTTAGGAGAATTTGCTTCCATTTGCAATCAGCCAATTGAAGTCATCAAAGATCACAAATTAGAATACGCAAAGAAATTTGCACGCAAAAACAAAGTCTATGTTGTACTAAAAGGGCCAAATACAATCGTTGTATCTCCAAATGAAGATGTATATATCAATCAAAGCGGAAACCAGTCACTAGCCCAGGCAGGATCAGGAGATCTGCTTGTTGGAATCCTTGCAGGAATATTAACAATGACGACGGATATCTTCCATGCATTATGTATGGGAGTATGGTTACATGGATATCTTGCAGATTATGGAAACAAAATATATTCCAGACAATCCTTTCCAATTGAAAAATATCCAGAAATTATGAATGAAGTATTTAAAAATCACGGATTCTGAATCCGTGATTTCTTTTTATCCTTTTAAGCCTTCTTCTTGTCTTTGCATGTTTTCTACAACAACGTCATAGATATCACCAATAGACTGACCATATTCAAGAATCTGCCATGGTTCATTTGTATGGAAATGAATCTTGATTAAAGTATCATCTCCAACAACTAATAGACAGTCACCTTTAAAGTGTTCTGTAATATAGTCATTGATCTTATCTTCATCAAGATCATGACCATCAATCAATAACTGTGTATCAAATTTAAATTCTAACTGTTCCATAATTCCTCCAATGAATAATCACATTTTAACACTGATACAAATCAATGTCATTTAACATCATTCGCTGCGCTTAAAGAAGCTGACTGGTACATCTAAATTATCAATTTCTTTTTCTTCCTCTAATTCATCATCTGTGTGAAAAACAGGAATAGAAGCTGTAACGATTTCAGGAAGTTCTGCTTCATCATCACTTTCTTCTTTCACATCACTCAAATCCAGATCTTCTTCCTTTGTTTCTTCTGCTTCTTCTTTGATTTCCACTTCTTCACTGATATCTTCATCAAGATCATTTTCAACAATTTCCTCTTCTTCTTCAAAAGGTTTCATTTGCTGAACTTTTTCTTTGATCGTTGTTGGTTCAAGATAATCTTCTTCATCCAGACCATCATGAATCAATGGTGTTTTTTGTACAGGTGGAATTTCCTGAGGTTCTTCTTTCTTTTCTTCTGCCGCTACAAATGGATGTTCTTCTT
The DNA here is from genome assembly GCF_052064035.1 of Bulleidia sp. HCP3S3_C9. NCBI lineage: Bacteria > Bacillati > Bacillota > Erysipelotrichia > Erysipelotrichales > Erysipelotrichaceae > Bulleidia > Bulleidia sp. HCP3S3_C9. The sequence goes on from NZ_JBQHWJ010000021.1 coordinate 14,511, forward strand.
TTAGACGAACAGATTTATATTCCGAATCAACTTCACGAATCAAGTCCGCTTCATTTGCTTTTCTCAGTCTAACAGCCATGTACTGCTTTGAAGGAAGTGCAATTCTAAAGCGACCGTGGAACACACCTGCATAGCGAATTGTCATATTCCATGTATCAATCACATCAACTGCGTAATCTGTTTCATCATCAATAAAGAAATCTCTGCATCTAGGTCTTTGGAAACCAAAGTAGAAAATATATTGGCCTTTTGCCTTTTCTTCCTTGTCATTTTCACTGACAGCACATGTACTGTCCCATTCAATCTGATGAGGCGCAATTTCGCTGCCATCCATTTCCTGCATGATCTGTTTTAAAAATCCAAATCTCAAATGGCTTTCCCCATGCAGTTTGCCACCATGAGACCACCATAAGATATTATTTTCATTCAGATATGTTTCGCCATGTCCTGGATATCCGCCACGCATTGCAATTTCCCAGAAACGTCTCACTTCTTCTTCAGCAGTCAAGTTACCCCAGCCATACTGAATATTTCCTTCATAGCCAGCTTCATCCACAACAACTGGTTTATGATACTGTTCTCTGAGCTCATTTGTAACTTCTACTGTTTTGTATAAATCAATTCTCTGATAAGAAACATGTGTAATCCAGTCCTTTGATTGATCATATACTTTCAAGCAGTTATGAATCGAACGTAAATGATGATATGGATCATTCTTCACTAAAATGTTTGCAAGATATTCAAAGTCTTCTGCAGATTTATTCTGGAATAGATCCCATTCATTTGCCATTGCCCACCATACATTATGATACGCCGCAAAACGTGCAATGATATACTTCAAATACAATTCATCTTCTTCTCTTGTCATAGAGGAGAAGCCCCAGCGATCATATGGATGGAACAGAATTAAATCAGCTTCAATTCCAAGATCACATAGTTTTTGAAGCTGTTCTTCAATATTACTAAAATATTCCGGAACAAATCTAGTTTTATCAAAATTATTTCCTTCATTTTTTCCCATGTAATCCATGAAGTTACTTTCATTCAATATAGAAGCATCCATTGATGTTCCAACGTATGGAAAATATTCTGGATCATTAAAATTATATACATAGTGTTTTGGAAAAATGCAGAAGCGTAATTTATTGAAAGCTGAATCTTGTAATGTTTTGAGTGTCTGTTCTTTTGTCTGTTCATTCTGTAAATGCCATACATATGCTGTTGTACCAATGGAAATATAAGGTGTCTCATCAGCGTATAAAAAATGATATGTATCATGTACATGCACTGGGCCATGATTATTTGCCTTTGGTGGATCTACCACAAACGTTCCAGAAAACACTTGTTTTGTAAATGTTGCATGCAATACAAAAGAATATTCTCCTTCATAAGAAGGCATAAAACGAATTCTGTAGACGCCATCTCCATCATAAAAACCATTGACGCACACACTTTCATCTTTCGATGTAAAGATACCTGTCAATGCCTGTTCAACAAATGGATTTCCTTCGTCTGTTCCATTCAAAGATACTTCAAAAACACCCCATCGATTTACATGGATCACTTTCTCTAGTCCCATAAATTTCCCCCTGTTTGTATTTTTATACACGTATTTTACAATATTTACGCTCACTTCGGTATGAAATAAGAAAGAAATCGGACAAATTTTGTCCGATTCTATTTGTTATTTCGCTAAAATTTCCCTGGATTCTCTAGAATTGAGTTCTACGATCTGGTTGAAATATTCATCCTGATTCATATCGCCCTTATCCAGTACTGTTTCAATATTCCCATCCTTGATATAAACAAGACGAGTTGTAAAGGAAGCAATGAGTGGATCATGTGTAACCATAACAATCGTCACGCCATTTTCTTTATTCATCTTCTGCAGTAACTGTAATAATTCACTAGAATTCACAGAGTCTAGATTACCTGTAGGTTCATCCGCAACAATGATATGTGGATTATTGATCAGTGCTCTGCAGATAGCTCCACGCTGTCTTTGACCACCAGAACATTCATTTGGATATTTATGAAGCAGAGATGTAATCTGAAGCTCATTTGCCAGATTGTTTACTCTTTTTTCAATTTCTGCCTTTGGTACATGTGCAAGTGCTAAAGGCATAGAGATATTTTCATACATTGTATGAGTATCTAACAAATTAAAATCCTGGAAGATAAATCCTAGATTCTGGTATCTGAAATGTCCAATTTCATTGGCAGACATGGATCTGACATTCTTGCCATTGATCAATACTTTACCTTCCGTACATTCATCAATTGTAGAAATATTATTGATAAATGTAGATTTACCAGAACCACTTGGACCCATGATACCTACAAATTCTCCTTCATGTACCTGGAAGTTGATATCGTGCAATGCTTCAAACGCATTTGGTGTCGCATAGTTATATACTTTCTTTAAATGAACTGCTTCTAATACAATATTTTCTTTCATACAAATTCTCCTGTTACTTCTTCAATACAGCGCTTCTGTAATAGAATACAGAAATGACTCCACAAATACAGATTGGAATGATACTGCCAATCAATAACGTTGACATTGTTTTCATTGTTAACAAGCCGCCTAGATATAATGTCGCAAATATATTCACGAGATAAATCAAAATAGATACAACGATAAACAAATATAGATAGAATACTTCTTTCAGAATAATGCGGCTCTTTGCAGAATCCAGAAAGCCAATATGAGACAGTGTCTTAAACTTCAATTTACGATCACTCACTTCGTTTGCAAATTTAAACATAATAGACATCGCAAGAAGAACATTCATAGAAATGTATGTAATTAATACTAATACCTGATAGATTGGATTATCTGTACTTGTCAGCATGGAAATCAACAATGTTCCACTGACAATAAACAACATGAGACTCAATCGCAACACTTTCAGATCCTGTCTGAAAAATCCAATTGAAACAATACTTTCTGCATTAGATATTTTATTTTTAATCAATGTATTTAAGAAAGGTAAAAATAAATCATTTAATACAAGAACATATCCAGCTAAAGAAGCAAATGTACATGGAAGTACCAGCTGTTTCTGATAGTAGAACATAAGAATTGGTGCAATCCATAATGCAATATGCAGGAATTTACCAAACACTTTTCCAATCTTGCCGCCAATATTCAATTCCTTTGGCTGTGGATTTTTTAATCCATTTGGGTTCAACAGCTGTGCTGCACTGTTTCTATAGGAAAATGATAAGTTCAATAACAATGTCCAGAAAATAACATATCCAAGGACAATGAATGCCCATAGTACAGATTGAAAATTCAATGTAATTTCAATATCTGTATGCATCATATTCACAAGCAGTACATTCACCAAAGGCAACGCACATAAGCCTCCAATAATTCCCACAGGTAATGCAACTAATAGAATTAAAACTGTCTGTAATAACAGATAACTTGCATTCTGCGTATAGGTTGCCCCACATACCAGACGTACTGCCAGACTCTTTGCTTTATTTTTAATAAAGAAATCGTTCGCAAATACAATTTCAACAGAGCATAAAATAACAGAAGCAACCATCAGAATCGTAGGAATATCACTTTTCCCACGAATCATCGTAACACCAACGGCATCACTCATCGCAACTGTAAAAAACAAAAAAATAAACATTGATGTAATTGTAAATGTGATCCAGCAAAAAAAAGTGCGGACCTTATCATTCATCAATGAATTGAACACATCCTTAATCATGAAAACCTCCAAATCCTGAATTATTTTACATCGTGCAGAAAGCGTTTTCAATCATTATTTATATGTTTGATAATTTCCTTCTGGATCCACTTTTTTAATGTTAGATATTTTTCAACATCTTCTTTCTCACAAACATCTTTATGATTCTGTGCAGCATACACACGTTTAGCTGCCTGTATATACTTTTCATTGCATGCATCACAAACATCTAATACAGGAAAATCAAAGCCTTTCATATCCATATGGCAATAAATTTTCACAGGATTCCCTTCTCCATCACTGATGTTTTGAATCTTTAAAGGCTTCTCAAGCACATGACAGTCAAAAGACAAATATGGTGGCAATAATATTTCTTTTTCTTCACTCTTTTTATATTCATTTAAAAGCATAGAAAAATCAGCACAGTAACATCCCTTTGGAATTGTAATATCCATTAACACTAACTGTTTTTTATCCTGATAGGCATTTAAAAAGCCTGCAGTAGAAGTAGAAAGAAATGAAGTGATTCTCTTTTCTTTCATAAAACATGCATAGTCCACAAAACGTTCTACACGATACACATGTAGATCCTCTTTTGCTTTTGACATGCAATGGATCAACTGCACACTCATATCAATCACTTCAGAAATATGATCCAAAAATACAGGATTTAAATGTCTGTTTTCTTCACTTCTTGCCTTCTCTGTTTCAAAGCCAGGAAATAACAGTGCATTCCACGTTACATATGCTTTAGGATCAGAATAAAATGGATCATTTTCCTTCACATCACCTTCATAAAAACGAATCACATCTTCTTGTTTCATACTACTTATTGTAGACCAATCCAAAAGAAAAGTACTAGTTTCCTAGTACCAGACGATATCTTTTATGATTGTTTTCTGTATGAATGCATTGAAATCCTTCCTGAATCAAAAACTTTTCTCCAATATCATTCCTATCATGAATTTCACATACAAAAGCAGAAATTTCATATTTCACTGCTTCTTTTTTCATGAGGCGTAATGATTCATGACCATAGCCAGCTTTCCTAAGATCACTACGTACAATTACGCTCCAAATATACGCATCCAGTTTAGAATCATATTTCCATGAAGTTTCAGACACAAAATCCTGACAGCCGTCACAATACACAAAACGATAGAAGAAATGTGAATCATCCTGATTCATCTTATACATCAATCTATCCAGCTGTTCTTCTGTATATGTATCGATATGCCCCTGAAATGCCATTGTTTTTGCATTTTCATGTATTTTTTTCACAAAGGACAATTCATTTCGTTCTGGTTTTACAAGAATTGCCATACATCAATGCCTTTTTCCCTGTACAAAAAAGCCAATCACAGCACACAGGATTGCACCTGCAAGAATATACGTTGCATATTGATTTACAAATGTTGTCGTCATATACATGCTTGTAGCTTTCATACTTGTCAAAATATCACTGGATGCAAAATCCGTTAAATGCATCATGTTAAATATTGTAAATAATGCACCAATACTTAAGATCCTTCCCCCAATAAATGCAGTTGCGATACGAATAAAGATTTTATGAAAATGTGCTGTAACTGCGCCAAAAATAACACCAAAGATGATTACCGCAACAAGCTGAAGATTTCCACTGATTCCATGTACAAAAGGAATTAGAAGATACCCTAAAAATACACCCGCTACAACACCCAGAAGAAAGAACGCAAACTTCTCAGCATACTGTGCAAGAATTGCCGCAACAACTGCAGCACCCAAAGCAATTGCCATTGTTGTAGATGTCTGTCCATATGTGGAAACAACCATTTCAAATGTTAAGCTAAATGCAAAAATTGTCAGAAACAGTGAAAATAATTTCTGTCCTTTCATCACAGCCATAAATCCTGTAAAAAGAAATATCGCAATCGTTAAAATGACTCCTACCATACTTTTTTCCCTCAATTCTATTTCAAAATCACATTCTTTAATATTAATCTAGATTCCAGTTCCTTCGCACTCATACGTAATGCTCCCTGTGAAAATACCGCATTTTGAATCAATGCATCACTCGTAGCATACGTAACACGATATTGGTTCTTTAAATCATATGCACTCTTTTCAAGATATGCATCTGCCGTCTGATCCGCTTTTGTATAAATGATCGTCAATCCTTTTTTATGAAGTGTCGTTCCAATGTTGCCTTTCACCTGATATCCATCAAATACGACCCATATATCATGTTCCAGATAGGGAAGATAGTTATACAGATATGTAATCAGCTGATCACGTGCCAGCCCAATATCTTCATAGGCAATTTCTTTCAGACTGTCCCATGCATAAATCATATTATAGCCATCTACAATCAATAATTCTTCAAGATTTTTAGATGCCTGTACTTTTCGCAACTCTTCCACTCTGACTCTTTCCTGCTTTTCTTTTTCCTGTGCGCGCTTTTTTGCTTCCATTTTTTCCAGGTTACGATTTTTACCTGCAGTTAGAGAGTCAATATAGCTAAGATCTTCATTCGATACCTTGTAGCGCACATTCTGATAAGAAACACTCGATTCTTCCTTTGGCTGAATATGCATATACTCATCAGCCTTATCCCATGGAACACTAAATCCACTGCCATTTGCACAGAACACAGAATCACTTGGATTTTTCAAATCATTTTCAGGATGATAGTCAAAGGAAGCAACGATTTCATCTTGTTGTGACGTTGGAAAATATCCTTTCAACGATGCCTGAAATCTACCTTTTCCCTTTGTATAGGAAACTACTTCATTCTGATAATTCATCATTGTCCTGACAGGACCATCTCCATGAATATGCATCGAGCCATCATCATTGGTATCCACTTCTACATGTGCACCTTTCATTTCCAGATCATATAAAGCTCTCGATAAAGATTCATTTGGCAAGTCTAGAACAAATGCATAATAAGGTTCTAACAGCACAGACTCTGCCTTCATCAATGCCTGTCTGACTGCTCTACACGCTGCCTGTCGAAAATCTCCGCCAACGGTATGCTTGATATGACCTTTTGCCGCAACCAGTGTAATTCTAACGTCTGTCAATAAAGAACCAGTCAATACACCTCGATGCTGCTTCTTCTCTAACGCAGACAAAATACTTTTCTGCCAGGAAGAAGATACCATATCTGTACTGACAATACTCTTTACTTCTTTTCCACTTCCTTGTTTCAATGGTTCTAGTAAAACATGTACTTCTGCATAGTGACGCAATGGTTCAAAGTGACCAGCACCTTCCACTGCTTCTTTGATTGTTTCCTGATAAACGATTCTGCCTGTTGAAAAGCCAACCTTGATTCCAGACAGTTCTTCAATTTTTTTCTGCAGAACTTCCATCTGCATCTCACCCATGATCTGTACATGGATTCTTTTTGTTTTCTCATCCACACTAATCGCAAGTGTTGGATCAATAGATGCCAGTTGTTTGCATGCATCCGCAAGTACTAATGCATTTGCCCCACTTGGCAAAACAAGTTCATAATTCATATATGCTGCTAAAACTGGTTCATTGACACCTTCTTCAAAACCAATGCCCTGCCCACTTTCTAATGACTGAATCCCTTTCAAAGAGACAACCATTCCAGCTTCTGCCTGTTTTACCATCACAAAGCTTGTTCCGTTATATACACGAATCTGATCAACTTTTTCTTCATTGATCACATCTTTTGCTTTTAATATGCCACCTGTAATTTTCACATGCGTAAGACGATTACCAGCATCATCCATAGAAATCTTATAGACACGACCACCTAAACTATCTGGATATTCAACTTCTCTAGAAATTTCATTCATCAAATCCAATAAGGCATCCACACCATCATTTTTTAAAGCAGATCCAAACAATACAGGAAACCACTTTCTTTCATAAAATGTATCCTGGAGCATTTTAAAATCAATAACACCAGTTTGTGAATATTCCTGCAGAATATCATCATTAATCATCGCAAGCATTTCATCTTTATCACTAGAAGCCCAGTCAATACACATATCGCTGCAATGTTTTCTAAGATCTTCCAGTAATTCATCTTTTGTGAAATGTGCAATATCCATCTTGTTTACAAAAATGATAAATGGTACATGATAATGTTCCAGACATTGGAAAATTGTTTCTGTATGTGACTGCACCCCATCCTGCCCGTTAATTACCACCACTGCAAGATCCAGCACCTGTAAGCTTCTTTCCATTTCACTTGAAAAATCTACATGCCCAGGTGTATCAATCACGTATACATCTGCATCTTTCCATGTAAAATGTGCTTCTTTTGAATAGATCGTAATACCATGTCCTCTTTCCTGTTCATCAAAGTCCATCACTGTATCTTTATGATCTACTCTACCCGCTTTTCTAATCACACCAGCATGAAAAAGCATGCTTTCTATGCATGTTGTTTTTCCTGCGTCTACATGTGCTACGATTCCAATCGTTATTTTCTTCATACGATATATTACTTTCTAAGATCTGTTCCACAAAATGGACAAAACTCTGTTAACTGCTGTATTCCTTCACAACAGATAGCTTCCTTCCTGCAAGATGGACAAACATACTTTCCATCTGTTTTCATCCATGTATACCCTTCTTTTTCTCGACATGCACTTTGCATTCTTTCATTTTTTGCAGCCTGTTCAAGAGTAAAAGATGGATCTCTATGATTTTTACGATAGTAAAACTCATAGTCATGGTATGTAAATGTTAATCTTTCGTTCTCTCTTTCTTTTTCAAGCAAAGCATCCTGACATACCTGAATCTGCTTTTTTAATTCACGCATGTTAGATAGATCTTTTGCATCTTTATAGTTTTCATACTTCCAGAATACAGAGCGCAGCAAAGAATCTTCCAGCATTTTTCTAGTTTCATCTAAAATCTCTTTCTTCTTTGCCTGTTTTTTAACTGTCAGTTCTTCCCCAACTAATATTCCACAGTATGGAGGGATATAGTTTGCCCATGTTGGATTTTTAGCATAGAGACTCTTTGATACAACAAGATAATTGTAATCTCCATAAAAAGATTTCTTGTTGTCCGTCTTAAGATCCTGTAATGTCACTTTCAATTCATAACATTTAAAGATACCCTTTGCATCCATTGTCATATAGTCAACGATTTCATCTCCATGACCACTGCTTTTAAATCCAATTGTCACTTCTTCACAGCCATATTCTCTTTTTGCTTTACTCAAGGCATCTAATGCCTTCTCTAAATTTTTTGTTTCTTTTGTCTTCATAATAGTTCGCTATCACTGGAAATCATTAATACGTTTTGCTTCTCAAATGGTTGTTTCTCTTCCTGGGTTGCCAGTAAAACAGTGTGTTTGAAATGATTCTGTAATAATTTACGGAATGCATTGCCTTTTTTTGCAAATGGACCACTCAAAGCCGTTGGAACATTCACAATGTAAATTCCTTTTTCATTTAAAGCATCATGAATGATTTGAATACTTTCTTCATCTCTTCTCTGTTCTTTTTTTCCAGTAAAAGCATCATTGATAATCAAATCAAACTTCTTGTTAGATTCTCTTAAATACTCAATGCCATCTTCATTCACAATATGCATTCTCTTTGTTTCATCTTCACTTAAATCATGTAATCCAAAATACTGAAACGCAACAGAAATTACATCTGTATTAATTTCAGAAACTGTAATTTCAGCATTTTCATACGTATGCACATAAAACTTTGGATACGCAAATCCGCCACCACCAATCAAAAATGCATTCTGAATCTCTGGATTCACAAAAAAAGCATAATCAAATCTTCTCATATACGGAAATACAAGATCATACTTTTTTTCTTCACTCAGATACATCGCAGATTGATACGTATCATTCACAAATAAAAAGCTTACCGCATCATCATCTAAAACGGTATCAACGACACGTAATGTACCACCAGATGTCTTTTTTTCAAATAATATATATTTACGCATGGATATATTTTAATACATCTTCTTCATTGTTGGAATCGTGTAATAAAGTGACATAGCCCAATAGACTATCTGCCTTCTTCTTCAGCATCTTACAATGTGGATTTACAAAAATACGACAAGGATACTTTGCATTCTTTGCTTCCTGTACAAGATTGACAACAGAGGAATTTCCATCGAGAGCTAATAAAACAGATGCATTTCTCTTAAAGATTTCATACGCTATTGACTTATAGATTCCCATGCTGCTTGGTTCAATTGCAACACGAATCGAAACATTGCATCTTTGTAAAGCATACAGTCTGGCTTTAGAAATCGTAGCAGGAACAAATGCAAAGATTTCAAAGTTCTTAGCATGATCTAACAGATATTTCTCATAGCCTTTCAGTGATGCACCAATCACAAACACCACTTTATCAGGATCACACTTTTCAATGAGTGTATCAATCAACGCACAATATTCTTTTCTTGTTTTTGTAATATGCGTATCGTTATTAAAACTTCCTCCCGCAATAATGACTGGAAATTTATCTCTTGGAAGTGGGACGATCTTGTCTTTGAATACAATAGATGAATCATAGATTTCAGATGTATCTTTCGATAAATCATCTACGTGATATGACTGCATTCTTTCTGCATACAATGTTTCCATAGAAGATGTCTTTAATGCATGTTCGAGTTTCTTTTTCTTTTCTATAAAAGCATGCATTGAAAAAGCAATAATCTTCTTTTCACTCTCACACATTTTAGCAAGATCATCATTTGTCAATTGCAGAATTTTTTCCAGTGACAGCTGTTCATCAATGGAGTTTGTTCCATACAACGCACCACCATCACTTCCCTGAACACAATCTACACCTGCATGTAAATACTGTTTTAATGGATGCTTTGACAAATCTGAAAGATTATTCAAGCGCACATTCGAAGTAATCTGGAACTCTAATACAACATCCTTCCCTTTCAAATATTCTAAAAATGCTTTTCCCTTTACCGTAGATAGATTGGCAGTATATAAACCATGACCAATACGAACATGCGGCATCTTCTGATTCTTTTCTAAAGATTCTTCGACACAGCGAATACTGTTATATACATTGTCGCGCAAGGAATCATTTTCTCCTGCATGAATACGAATAACAAAAGAATCATCCATAGATGCTAGATGAGTAATTTCTTGAATCAATGGTTTTAATTCACGAATATCATTGATTTCTTCTCCAACAATGTCACTGCCCGCAACATATGGATCCATCATCACACCATACAATGCTTCTAGATTATCTTTGTAGTTATTTGCACTGATAGAATCTCTGACAATTGTTAATGGAATACGACGAAAAGATGCAAGAAAACGAATCATGACACCTGTTTCCTGATAAACAGCAGGCATCACAGAATGTACTTCTTCTAACATATGAATCGATGCTTCTTTTTTAACAAGCGTTGTATCAGATATTTCTACATACTGGATGCCTTCCTTCTGATATTTTCTCGCAATCCATAATAACTTATCCTGGAATAATGAATTGTTCTGATATACAGGATTTGTTTTATCTAAAAGCATCTGCTTTAATAACATTTGAATATCATGATCATTTATTTCATCAATATGTTCCAATGGAATCTTCTTTTCTGCTATGATTCCCTTTGTAAAGACATAGCGATATAAATACACTTTTTCAAGATTTGTAAATACAGCCTGTCCATCTTTCATGACAGCTAATGAATTACGAATCCGAGGAATGTTATACGCAGCATTTTCAATATTATTTAAAATAAGATCTGCGAAATTAATATATGTCGTATCATCAATTCTACGCTGCAGATATTTACCTTCCAGACTGGAATTTTCAAATGTTTTCGCAACAGCACTTCTCTGTTTTTCTAAAGCATCAATCTGAGATGCACTACATTTCAGTTTTAATTTTTTGACATAGTAGTATGGATAGAGAATTTGATGTTTGATTCCCAATGCAATCAGCATATCTCCCGTCAGATTTGCATTCATATGTGTATGCAGATCTGTATGAAACTTATATTCTCTTTGAATAAATGTCTTAACAACTGTCTTCTGAAAATCTAGCTGATAGTTTTTTGTCTGAGACATCAATGTTTTAGAAATTGCAGGAATCGAAGCTTTTCTTTCAATCATTCCATTTGGATAAATATTCGCAACCTTTGTATCCTTTAAGCGAAAAATATATACAAGATTTCCTTCATCATTGTAGTAACATGGAATTTCACCTTTGATTATCTTCAAACCTGCATCATCAAAAGAAATCTTTAAATCACACATCTTTGCAAGGTTACTGATCAGATTTCCAGTTGTATGGTTTGGTGTACGCAAAATATAGAACAAATGATCCTGTTCCTTATATAATTCAACAATCATATCTTTTTCTTGATCTAAATAAAACTGTGTAAAATATTCCATGATCGACTCCTGATTTTTATGCGCTATTTTACATCTAACGATACAAAAAGAAAAGAGGCTTGCGCCTCTTGTTCATTTTTACTTAATGATTGGTTCTAACCACTGTGTTGGATAATCTTCGTAACCGAGGATCTTACATACAGTAGCAGCTACGTTAGCAAGACCGAAATCGCCTTCCTTGCATTCTGTTCCTTCTGGTCCATTGTATACTGCAAATGGTACAACAGCTAAGGAATGAGATGTCTTAGGATTGCCCTTCTTATCGATCATTTCATCAGAGTTACCATGATCAGCCATAACAAGCATTGTATAGTCATACTTTTTACAAGCATCCATAATTCTTCTGAGGTTGAGATCAACAGCTTCTACACCGATAATTGTAGCTTCATAGTTACCTGTATGACCTACCATGTCACCGTTTGGATAGTTACATCTGATGAACTGATACTTGCCGCTGGCAATTGCATCAACCATCTTTTCAGTAACTTCAGTAGCCTTCATCCATGGCTTCTGATCAAATGGAATCACATCAGATGGTACTTCTTCCCATACTTCTAATTCATCAGAGAACTTTTCAGAACGGTTACCATTCCAGAAATATGTCATATGACCAAACTTCTGTGTTTCACTGACAGCATAGCTATGAACACCCTTTTCAACTAAGAATTCAGACATTGTATGTTCAATGTGTGGTGGTTCAACAAGGAAGTTCTTAGGAAGCTTAAGGTCTCCATCATACTGAAGCATACCAGCATAGTATACCTTTGGCTTCTTAACCATATCAAACTTGTCAAATGTATCCATATCATCAAAGCAATTAGAGAATTCAACAGCTCTATCGCCTCTGAAGTTATAAAGGATTACAGAGTCACCATCATCAATTGTACCAACAGGTGTTTCGCCATCAGCGATAACGAATCCAGGAAGATACTGGTCTGTGTAGTTACCTTCTGCTCTATATGTTTCGATAGCTTCTTTGCATGAAGCAAACTTTCTGCCATCACCCATAACATGGATATGCCAGCCTCTTTCAACCATAGACCAGTCAGCTTCATAACGGTCCATTGTGATTTCCATACGTCCACCACCACTGGCGATGCATCCATGGAATGTATCATCATTCAATTCCTTGAATACTTCTTCCAGCTGATCAACATACTGTAATGCACTTGTTTCAGGAACATCACGTCCATCCAGTAAAGCATGAACTCTAACTTCCTTAACGCCTTCCTTCTTAGCTTCCTTGATCATAGCAATCAAATGAGAAATATTGGAATGTACATTACCATCAGAAAGTAAACCAACAAAATGTAATTTACCATTATGTTCTTTTAAGTAATCAACTGCACCTACCCAGGCAGATGCCTTGTAGATATCTCCACTTTCAATAGATTCATTTACTAACTTTGCACCCTGAGAATAGATTTGACCACAACCTAAAGCGTTGTGTCCAACTTCAGAGTTACCCATATCTGCATCACTAGGTAGACCTACCGCAACACCACTTGCTTTGATTGTTGTATGAGGCCACTTTGTCATCAATTCCTCAATCTGAGGTTTGTAAGCATGCATTACTGCATTACCATTGTCTTTGTCTGTCCAGCCTACGCCATCCATGACTACTAATACTACTGGTTTTGCCATAAATATTTTTAATCTCCTTTTCAAGCATGAACATTATCTCATGTTTTTTTTAATTTGACGCAATGAATTGTGAAAATATACACAGAAATCAACACAAGAATACTATCCATTTGAATTGTGATACTATAGTATCACAACACGAGGTACAAAAATGAAATATTTAGTTGTCAGTGATATTCATGGTGCACTCTCAGGTGCAGAAGCGATCAAAAACGCATACGATTTCCACACGCCAGACTATATTCTTTGTCTAGGGGATATTCTTTACCACGGTCCAAGAAATGATCTGCCATTAGACTACGCACCTAAAAAAGTCATTCCAATAATGAATGACTTCAAAACAAAACTTATCTGTGTAAAAGGAAATTGTGATGGTGAAGTAGATCAGATGGTATTAGATTTTCCTGTCTTAGCTGCATATAACAATATCCTGCTCAAAGATCGTCGTGTATTTATGACACATGGACATACATATACACCATCTAACCCACAGGCATTAAATACAAATGACTGCTTCTTAAGTGGACATACACACGTTCCTACGGCATATCAGGAAAACGGAATCTATTTATTAAATCCAGGATCAATTTCTTTACCAAAAGAAAACCACCCAAGAACATATGCCATCTTAACAGATACAGACTTTACGATTTATACATTAGATCATAAAGAATACATGAAAATAGAATTTTAAAAGAGATGGTCCTCCCATCTCTTTCTTATTGTATGGAACACGCAGCTCCATCCCTTGTGATTATTTCTTTTCCTTGTTCTTTGAGATATGTTTCCCAATCTGTAAAAACTGTTCCATCTTCTTTTACAATTGCAGGAAAACCAATATCATGGATTGCCTTCAAACGATCAAAGACTGGATTTTCATCACGCATTTCTAAGAAAATACTCAAATTTCTTAAAGAAGCACAACAATCCATGAATTCATATGCAATGCCATAATGATCAAAGTTTTTCATGCAGTTGGTACAATCCGAACACATCAGAGAACCATATATTTTTAACATGCAATCCCAGCTTTCTTGAGTGCCATACAGACAGGCGGAATCACTAATAGATGCATCACAATTCCAGGAAATGTAGAAACAAAATACGCTGTTGCCCACATCTGTAAAGAATAATTGCCAAGACCTAAAATTATAGACTGTATCATACCACCTGCAATCCTTCCAACAATCATTGCAATCATCAAAGCAGCATAGATCTTTACACCATCTTTCTTTTCCTTCAATACACGCATCATGATACCTGTCACAATTGCATACACAGGTAATTCAAAACACATCGCAATCAATGTATTCCCCTGTGGCATACCAGTGATCATAGAATTCAAGATTGGACAAAGGACACCAACAATTGCACCTTCCACTGGTCCTAATACAAGACCTCCAATCAAAGCAGGCATATGTAATGGAGAAAACAGCATTCCACCTTTTGGAATTCCATGGAATGCATATGGCAATACAAGACCTAATGCTAAAAGCATTGCCATCACTGTAATTCTTTTTGTCTGTTTCATTCACTCCCTCATTCTAATACTTCAGATACACGCTTCAGCCAGGAACGAATTTCAATATGTTGTGGACACTGTACTTCACATTGACCACACTGTACACAGGCACTAGCCTTTGCATGCGGCTCTTTCGTTGCATTTTCATATCGTTTCTTTGCTTCTTCTTTTTTATTGAAGATCAGATCCATATTCATTGCTTTAAAGATATCAGGAATCTGGATCTGCATTGGACATCCTGCAGTACAGTAATGGCATCCCGTACATGGAATCTGATCAATAGAAGCTAAGATATCCATTGCCTGTTCAATAACTTTCATTTCTTCCTCATTTAATGGCTTAAAATCCTTCATATAGGAAAGATTATCTTCCATCTGTGCAATATTACTCATACCAGACAATACAACCATTACACCTGGTAAAGACGCAACAAAACGAATTGCCCATGAAGCATAGCTTGCATCTGGATCAGCTTTCTTTAACAATTCCGCAACCTTTACAGGAGGTGCAGCTAATGTACCACCTTTGACAGGTTCCATGACAATAATCGGCTTATTGTGCTTTCTAGCAACTTCATAAACACCTTTAGAATCTACAGATGGATTGTTCCAGTCCGCATAGTTGATCTGCAGCTGTACAAATTCAACATCTGAATGCTTTGTTAATAATTCATCTAATAGTTTCGCAGTACCATGAAAAGAAAAACCATAATGTTTAATTTTTCCTTCTTCTTTCAACTGCTTGACGTAATCCCATAGATTCCATGCATCATACTTCGCAACATTATTTTCACTCAATGCATGCAAAAGATAGAAATCAATGTAATCCACTCCTTCTCTTTCCAAAGAAACACGGATTTGATTTTTCGCATCTGCTTCATCTTTCGCAACACCTGCATTGAGTTTTGAAGTAATGTAGAACGTATTACGATCATGTCTAGAAGTGATGGCATTGCGGGCAGCTTCCTCACTTCCTTCATACACATAGGCAGAATCTAAATACTGTAATCCAGCATCGAAAAACATGTTTGCCATTGTTGCAGTCTGCTCAACATCAATGACGTCACTATCCGCAACTCTAGGTAAACGCATGAGACCAAAACCAAGTTTTGGCATTTGTCTGACAAATTGTTCATCTAACATAGTTCTTTCCTCTTCTTTTTTTAATTATCAATAAAAGATGAAAACAATGCAAATAAAATGACCAAAAAAAGAAGCAGATCATTCCACTTCTTTCCTAAATACATATTGTTCAACCAGATGATGCCTTTGTGCCATACCAACAAGTGTTCTTTCCACACCAACGCGTATATCATTATATTCATCTGATGTTTTAGCCATCATAAGTTCCTCTTCAAGATTATTTAATAATTTATGAAACTGTTCCAAAAAGAAATTTTCTGGAAGCTGATAACTATCTTGTACCCATCCGCACATGTCTAATACATCACGTCTGACTTCATCTCTATTCTTAACCATACTTGTTGTCACTTACTTCTATTGCATTCATCTTACAACAATTTCACACACATTTGTGAATAAAACTTCCCTGTTGAATATTTTTTATCTTTAAAGTGTGCAAAATCTGATTTAAAACATGTCTTTTATTCATTGACCAGAGTGGTGCAAGCAACAAATCAGAAGCCCCATCTCCTGTTAAACGATGAATAACAATATTCTCATCCAGATAACCAATACAGTCCGTAATGATATCAATATATTCATCCATCGATAATACATGAAATAGTGATGGATCCTTTTCATACAGTCTACCAAGATCACAGTCTTTGAGATAATGTAATAGCTGTAATTTAATTCCAAAAATCTTTTTTGTGTTTAAGTACTGGATTGTTTCAATCATGTCCTGTTTCGTTTCATTTGGCAATCCAAGAATCACATGTACAATGACTGGAATATCAATTGCATGCAATGCATCCACACACGCATCAAATACAGATAATGGATAGCCTCTACGAATAAACAATGCACTTTTAGGATGAATCGTCTGTAATCCTAATTCAATCCATATAAACTTGTCAGGATATTCCTGTCTCAATTTCTGCAATAATGCAATCGTATCTTCATGGATACAATCTGGGCGTGTTGCAATCGAAAGACCACAAAATAATGGATCTTTTAAAGCACTCGTAAATAAATGTTCTAATGTTTCAACAGGTGCATATGTATTTGTATATGCCTGAAAATACGCAATATAATCACCAGCATCTGCATCCTGATGATTGTAAATCAGATCTTCTTTTGTTAAGGACTGACCCGTATACTTTATCGCAAAATCACCAGAACCACCTTCATCACAAAAGATACATCCACGATGATCAATCCTTCCATCACGATTTGGACAAGTCATATTTGCATCCAGTGTAACACGATATAGTTTTCTTTGAAATGTATTTTTACAATAGTCTGTAAATGAATTGTAATATTTTTGCATGCATCTATTATACAAAATTCAAGATACTTTTTGCTTCTTCATACCCTTTATAATATAAAGCTTCAATACTATCTTTATCTTTTGTTAATGTCTTCATCTTTCCAATACTATCTGGTGCAACAATACAAACTTTTCCCTGTACTTGAAGATATTCACAAGCATCTACCTGTTGATTATAGACAACAGAACGATTTCGCATTGCTAAAGAAGCATTTGGATAATGTGGATGTAGAAGATCTGCGATGATCTTGTCATTCTTTGGAATTCTTCGATAATCTTCTGGGCGTGTCAGAATCACAACAACTTTATCACAGCCTGCTTCAAATGCCTTTTCATATGGAACCGGATCAGAGAGACCACCATCAAAATATGGAATGCCATTAACTTTGTATGGACGATTGATGACAGGTACACAACAGCTAGCCTTGATTGGATCATACGAATCCTGGCGCATATCATACTTATGAAAGTAATGTGGAAGGCCCGTATTGGCATCTGTCGCAACAATCATCATATCTCTAGGATCATTCCGGATTGTTTTCCAGTCTAGAGGATAATCACCTTCATGATCAGATAAAGAAGAATAAATGTAATCCAGACCAATATAGGAACCTGTATGGATTAAATTCTTCACACCCATATATTGTTCTCTTTGGAAATATTCTGTATAGAAAACAAAGTTTCTACCACGCTGGTTTGCCATATAAGAAGAAATATTGGCAGCACCAGCACTCACACCAATTCCAAAATCAAAGCGAATCCCTTGTTCCATACAATAATCCAGTACACCTGCACCAAATGATCCTCGTAATCCTCCACCAACATCAACAACACCAATCTTCATATGCCACCTCCACTTTTATCCATTAGTATCTACTGTTTTTTCTTTGTTTTCTAGAAACAGATGCTTGAAAATGTATAAAAGAAAGGCGAAACAATCATTTTATAAAGCTAATTCACACTTCAAAAAGTTTTCCAGCACTTTTCTTTTAAAAAGGTGTTTATAACAGAAATGTTTTCACCTTCATAGTATTTAACTAACAATTCCTTGAATTTCATAACTTCTTTTTCTGGGATTACAAGTAATCCTTGTCCATGTGCAATGAGATATTGATTTGCAAATATTACAGAGGCACGTTTATTCCCATCAATGAAAATTTGTGCTTTCATGCAATACATACATAGATCAATTGCTATATCGATAACATCCTTTTCAGCATGAACTATGTTTGCAATAGATTCTTTCACATCACTTTCAAGTGGTATAGGAGGCACATAATTACTTCCACCAATTGTAACTGGAACACCGCGAACTCTTCCTCCATCGAGATAAAAACCCTCGTTTACTAACTTTGCAATATGACTAATCATATAAAAATTAGAATCACTTTGAATGACGTCTTTATCTAATATAAATTCCCAGGCATGTTTCAAATTTAATATTTTTTGTACATCAGAAGCTTTCACACCATTTACAATTCCATTGTCCAAAATTTCTTCTGTCTGTGGGAAAGTTGTACCAACACCTTCTAATACTGCTTGATCATAAATATTAGCTTTCATATTTGCTCTTGCAAAATCAATATTTTGAATCACACGATTTGACAATTCAGAATCGTTATATCCAAGTAAAGATAATTTTTTTTCAATTTGCCTTATTCTTTTACGTAATGTTCTAGCATCTCTAGAATTTTTTAGCAGTAATTGATATAGCTCGTCAGAATATGCATCAACATAGGTAGATGTTAGTTTTCCCGCAATTCTTTTTCTGACATATAAATAACGAGAACCATTTTTTTCTTTTATTTCAGGAGAACCATCGTAAGGCAATAAATTCAACCTAGCTTGACAATCCGCTTTATCTTCCAATAATTCTTGAATCTTAATTAAACTATTCATATTTTTTACCATTAAGGCGGCCTTTCTTTCCGCCTTCACAAACCAGTAATGAAATTACTGGTAAATCTCGCCTCTTTCCTGTATGCTTTGCTTAGGAGGTATAGATACACTACAGAGCACGTTAGGAGGAGTAGGCAATTTGTTTGCAAATATCCTGAATATTTATAAGTCGCCGTCATCCTTACAAGCACAAACAAGTAGGACTCAGAGCCTGAACACTTAGCATTGATTTAATCAATTGACTGAATATACGCTGGATGACAGTCAATGTCT
>NZ_JBQHWJ010000022.1:0-31943 GCF_052064035.1 Bulleidia sp. HCP3S3_C9
CAAAAGCCAAAAACCAGGAATAGCTATCTGATAGAAGACAGTTCTATTCCTGGTTTTACTGTTGTCTATAGAGATTACCAATTATCAATAGTGCTTAACTTAATGACATTGGAGATATTTAGATATTTTTCTTGTCATATGTGTTTCAGCAGTTATCGCATACCCACTGGCTGCTACTTTCTTTTTTCCTTTTTCTATAGAATCTATGGAAGGATCAGATTGCATATACTGCTGGACGATATCCACATCTACCTTTTCATTCCCAGCAAAATAATAAAATTCCATCTTCATCATATTTAAAGATACGAAATAAAAGAAGAATAAAAGAATCACATTCATACAAGAAAACAAAATGATATCTTTCTTCTTCATGCACTTTCTTCTTTCCATCGATAGCCAACACCACGAATGGTTTCAATTGGACAAATCGAACTTGTTTGAATCAATTTATTTTTCAGTCTACTGATATAGACTGTTAGTGTATTATCTTCCACAAACGTATCGTTCAACTCTGTAATGTCATTCAATAGCACTTGCCTAGATACAAGACAGTTCTTATTCTGCATCAGATGTTTCAATAAAGTGAATTCCGTATTAGAAATGTCCACCAGTATATCTCTATAGAAAAACATATGATTTAAAACATCCAGTTTCCACTCATCTACAATGATACGTTCTCTTTTTACATTAAATTGTGACTGTCTGCGTAATTGTGCCATGATTCTTAACTTCAGCTCACGAATCGAAAATGGCTTTGTAATATAATCATCTCCTCCACTCAAAATTCCTTTTTCCAGAGAATCTTCATCATCTTTCACTGTAACAAAAATAATTGGCATCGTATATTGTGTTCTCATTTTTCTGCACAATTGAAAACCATCTTCTTCTTTCAAATTCACATCCAATAAGCAAAGATCAATTTCATTCTTCATTAGAATCTTTACTGCCTCTATGGAATTCTGTGCACAAAACGGTACATATTCATCTGCTAAAAGAATTTCTAGATTCTTACAAATCACTTTATCGTCATCAACAATCAATATTTTCTTCATACTGCAACCCAACTTTTTCACCATTTTATCATTCTTATCTTTCAGTTAGATGATTTTGTACACATTCAAAAGAAAAACTCTCATGTTCTTTTGAAACACAAGAGTTATTTTTTCATTGCTAATTGTGATGTTGAATAATGCTGAATTGGTGTCCAGGTAACATTTGTAAATAATGCCTGTACTGTAATTGGAATATACGTCAACATATACATTGGAAACATTGGAATAAACTTTAACTTTTCAAATGCAGAAGCAGGAATTCTCTTCCACTCAGAAAGAACCGTCAATAATGCAAGCACCATCATACTGCCCCATAGATATGCAATCATCTCAATCAAGAATTGAATCATTTCCTGTCTCAATACCAAAGATAAATAGTAAGGCATAAAGGAAGCCGTAACAATTCCCCATAATGCAAATGCAACCATAATAACAGTTAATAACGTACAAGGCAGACACGTCATCAAAATATCATAGAATGTAAATCTCTTGCCATTCTTAGACAACAATCCCTTTGTAAGATCACCTAAGTATTTTCCATCAATTTGATAGAAGCCTTTCGCCCATCTCAGTCTCTGCTTCCAAGACTGTTCCATCGTAGATGGCTGTTCATCATAAAGCATTGCACTGTCACAATAGCCAATTCTCTTATTGTTGATTGTAGAAGCAACAGAGAATTGAATATCTTCTGTCAGGAAATAATAAGGCCATCCATCATTCTCATCCATCAGGGAAGAAGTAATCACAAAACCAGTACCAGAAATCATGCATTGTGCACCAATCATATCTCTAACATAGTTTAAGTGTCTTGCTTCATGCAGGAACCAGATAGAATATGCTGCACTTAACCAGTTCGTACCAAAGTTCTTAGAGTTACGATATGTTGTAAATGCATCATACTTGCCACTCGCAAGCTTTTTATTCGATTCCTTCAAGAACGCTGGATCAACAATATTATCTGCATCAAATACCACAAATGCATCATAATACTTTCTACCCTTCAAAGAAGAAACTTTTGTATAAAGATAATTCAAAGCATATCCTTTACCAACTTCTTCTTTATTGAATCTTTCATATACGATAGCACCATTGTCTCTAGAAACCTGTGCAGTATGATCTGTACAGTTATCCGCAACAACATAAATATCATATTTATCTCTTGGATAATCTTGCTTATTCAGGCTGTCCAATAGTTCTGAAATCACACCTTCTTCATTTCTGGCACTGATAAAAATCGCAAAGCGATTTCTAATATCTGTATCCTTTAAAGAAGTTACTTTTCTTTTGATGATCGAAATGAGAATATAAATTACCTGATATGCATAAAATACTGTTAAGAACTGTATTACAAGTGTTGTAAACAATCGAAACTGTTCGAGTATATTCATATCCACCTCCAAAATTCATTGTCTAATATACTCAGTTTCACTATTGAATTCAAGCATCTTTTATATTTCACAAAACTTTCTTAATCAATTTTAATGTTTTAAACGCTTACCATGTTATAATCTTTTAGTTTATGAATTGGTTTTTAAAATCATTGCCAGATATGATGATCTTGCTGGCAATTTATATAAAATGCTTATATCCAACGTGGAAGAACTATGAACACAATGCCCTTGTATGGCATACATTCCTGTATATCTATATGTGCATCATTCTAGGATGGACAATTATGCCAATCTTTGCACATCTTCTATATGCATTTGATGGTGTGTATGAAAACTATAACCTTCTTCCTTTTTCTGACTGGATCTATGGGTATGGAAATTATCGCAGAGAAACTTTGTACAATCTCATGCTATTCATACCATTTGGTTTTATTGCACAAAGAACATTAAGAAAACCATACAGGATTACTCTCCTGTATGGCGCACTGTTCTCATTCACAATTGAAATTTCACAACTCTTATTCACTTCAAATCGAGTCTGTGATATTACTGATTTAATTAATAACACTTTAGGAACACTGTTTGGTATTCTCTTATTTATCTTATATGACAAATGCTTGAAGTAGCGATTCGCTACTTCTTTTCAAATGACATGGATTCTCCATCTGTTCCAGGGAAGGAAACCGTCATAACATTCTTAACGATCTTGTAGGAAGCAGACTGATCACCAATACTGATAACGCCATCTCCATACGTACATGCCTTTTTTTCACCATCTGCAACCATTGTACAAGTTCCATCATCCTTCAAGTCAAAATATGTATCTTCATTCAATCCACCACTATAAGACTGATAATAATACTTCCCACTTACGCCATCGTTTGAACATCCCACTAACATAATAGACGCCAATAAAATACTCACCGATAATTTTTTCATGATGCTATGATACTACCTCCAATAAATTCTCGAATGATTGAATTATTTGCGATACAAGAATCATCTTGTATTGTCACAAAGAAGTCAAGGAATCTTAACATTCTCTGTGCTTCTGCATATTGATCCGATTCATACGAAATTCTTTTTAATAATGGTTCAGCATATTTCTTTAATACTGCTAATTCATAAATACATGAACTATTAAAAAATACATCCGCTTCTCCATTATAAGGGAAAATATTCTTTTCTTCACCTTTTCTTACAGAATACCATGATGCAATGGTATCTGCAGCACTCACATTTCTTGTACGATAGTCTCTTACCATTCTACGCAGCATTCTTGCATCTGTGGTTGGGATACGATGATAGCGGTCAATTGTCAACTGTGTCAAAGGACTGATATAGATCTTAAACTTTTCTTTATCATCAATTCCTTTTGTCAGTTCAGGATTTAATCCGTGAATTCCTTCAATCACAATCAACTGATCATCATGTAACTGCGTAATTCTCTGTCCATACTCCTTTTCCCCTTTTATAAAGTTATATGTCGGCAGATCTACAACTTCATGACGTAATAATGCATTCATCTGTTCTGTAAATAAATCAACATCCACAGCACTCAACGCTTCAAAATCTTTCGTACCATCTTCTTGAAGCGGAAGATCATTTCGATTGATAAAATAATCATCTGTTCCAAGATACAATGGATTCAATCCTAACACCTGCAATTGAATACATAAACGCTTGGCAAACGATGTTTTTCCTGATGATGATGGTCCAGCAATCAATACGATCTTTTTTGCCTTGTCATGAATTTCTTTTGCGATATCTGCAATCTTCTTTTCATGCAGTGCTTCACTTAAAAGAATCATATTTTTAGCATCATCAGAAAGAATTCTTTCATTCAGATCACTCACTTCCTGAATATGCATCAGTTTTTCCCAC
This sequence comes from Bulleidia sp. HCP3S3_C9, assembly GCF_052064035.1. Classification (NCBI taxonomy): domain Bacteria; kingdom Bacillati; phylum Bacillota; class Erysipelotrichia; order Erysipelotrichales; family Erysipelotrichaceae; genus Bulleidia; species Bulleidia sp. HCP3S3_C9. The sequence goes on from NZ_JBQHWJ010000022.1 coordinate 4,328, forward strand.
GTCTTTTCTTCAGAAAAAGCTTCATATAAAAGATTCTGTTCCTCAAATGGCGGAACGATCAAAGGATTTGCTGGATGAGGAAAACGCAATACAATTCCTCTACGATACGCATGTAAATCAAATGCATACAAGTATCCTGTAGAAGGCAGTAAATACTGATAAAACAAATGCTGCGTATCATCCAAAGTAGAAACAAACGCTCCACGAACATCATATGCCGTTTGAATGATGCGAGATTCATGCTGCCATGCATCATGTTTATCAATATCATTCAATAATGCATCTCGACTCTTTTTTGTCTGTAGAATTGGCAGATCAGCCTGCACTAGATCATGCATCCTCTTTTCAACCTTAGCAATCAATGCATCCCTTGCCATTTCACTATGATGTATCGTTGTAAAAATACCTTTCGAAATTGAATTAGCAATATGTACTGTTGTATCTTCCCCCGTCACATCGCGAATCGCCTTCAAGTATAAAAGAATCAAAGTATTCTGATAACTCATATTGGCATACGAATTTCTAAGATCAAACAATTCAATCTCCGCATCTTGTGTAATTGGTGTATTTAGTCTTTCATAATGATGATTCACTTTACATGCAAGGAGTGGAAAAGCAAAAGAAAGGTGCTTGATTAGCTGTGCACAGCTAACACCTTCCTCAACTGTTTTCTCAATGATTTTTCCTTCCGGACTTTTTATTGTCAGTTTCATGATTATACCTCGTCGTAAACGCAACAGTATCTTCTCTTACATTTTTAACCGGAATCGAACTTGTAGCCTCAGGCAATAAACGCATCATGGCAAGCTGTGAATTCACTGGTGCATCACCACGATTGATCTTGCGATATCTGCCTGTATTACTCATGATTCTTGCTTTCGTATTATCTCTAAATGCAAGTGCAAGATATTGATGGATCTGTTCTTTGACATGAGCATCTTCAATCGGACAGGCAACTTCTACTCTTCTTTCCGTATTTCTTGTCATAAAGTCTGCAGAAGAAATATACATTTTCTCACTCTCATTAGAACCAAAGATATAGATTCTTGAATGTTCAAGGAATCTTCCAACAATTGAAATGATTTCAATATTGTCTGTTTTTCCTTCAATACCTGGCAAAATACAAGAAATACCACGAACGATCAATTTCACTTTCACACCTGCTAAAGATGCTTCATGTAGTCTCTCTATAATATCTTCATCTGTAATAGAATTCAACTTACAAGTAATGACCCCTTGTTCCCCTTTGGCAATTTCCTGATCCATCAATGAAAGAATTGTACTCTTCAAAGAAACAGGAGAGACAAGCAATGTATTATATTTCCCATCTAATCTGCCAATTGCCATATTTGCAAAGAAAGAAACAACATCTTTGATAATATCTGCACGTGAAGTAATATATGCTAAATCTGTATATGATTTCGCAGTATTTTCATTGAAATTACCTGTCGCAATCAATGCAGCGTATTCTGGTTTAGATGCTATGATCTTTGTGATCAAACATACTTTTGAATGCACTTTATATCTTTCAAAACCATAGATAACATTACATCCCGCATCTTCCAGCTTCTCAGAATAGTCAATATTATTCTGTTCATCAAATCTAGCTTTCAACTCAATCAGTACATCTACTTCTTTTCCATTTTCTGCAGCCTGACATAGATAATCCACAAGTCTTGCACGGGTAGCTAAACGATAAATTGTAATCTTGATAGAGACTGTTTTAGGATCATTTGCGGCTTCCTTGACAAGCTGTAAAAATGGATCCATGGATTCATATGGATAATGTAAAAGTACATCTTTCTCTTGTACCTGATGAAACAATGACTGTTTGTAGTTAAATGCTGCGGATAACTTTGGTGTATAGGATGGATATGTGACTTTCTCCTTGATTTCTTTATCCACTAGATTTTCAAGACCAAAGACATATTTCATATTCATTGGTACAGCACTTGTAAACATTTCTCTTCTTGTAATCTTGAGATTTGTTAAAAGATATTTCATGAAAGAATTGGATGGTTTACTAGATACCGTCAACATTGTAACGTTCATTTTTTTTCTTTCCTTCAATACTTTTTCCATTTTTTTACGATAGTCAAGAATATCTTCAAATGCTTCATCATCTGCATCCACATATGCACTTCTCGCAACCGTCAGTTTCAATGTCTCATTCACTGTATATTCATCAAAGATCGATGAGATTTGATATGCCAGCAGATCTTCTACATGAACAAAGCGAAATTTCTTCTTATGCGGCAGAACAATGATCTGCGGTAATGATTGCGGTACCGCAACAAAGCAATAGGATGTGCGTCCCTTCTTTTTCATATCCGCAGTGATATATGTAATATGATTCTGCAGATTTGGGAATGGATGATGAGTATCAACGATCTGTGGATTGAGCAAAGGCGCAATATTAGACTTATAATACTTCTTCAAGAATTTCATTTCTTCTTTATTACAATCTTTCATCGCAAGATCTTCAATGCCTTCACGCATCAAATCTTTTCTCAATTCCTCATAAATTTTGTCTCTTTTTTTGCAGCCTCTTTTCGCAGCTGGATATATTGCATCCATCTGTTCTGAAGGTGTCAGACCAGATTTATTATCCACTTTACTCATCTTTGCATTTTTCATATCCCACAAAGAGCCAACTCTAACACGGAAAAACTCTTCCAGGTTAGAAGAGAAAAAATAAACAGATTTCAGTTTTTCAAGCAAAGGAACGGAAGGATCTTTTGCTTCATTTAAAACACGGTCGTTAAATCTAAGCCAAGATAATTCTCGATTACATGTATAACCATCTTTATAAATATTTTTCTGCATTGCTTTACCTCTTTATTTCATACATGTATAACAGTACATCTCCATTGTAAACTTGTTGTAAAAAGCCTGTATTATCTAACACTTTCTTAGAATACACATTGTTTTTATCCACTTTTGCATACAATTTCGCAATATTCATTTTTTTACATTCCTCAATCAAGAGCTTTACACCACGATACATATATCCTTTATGCTGATATGCATGTTTTGTACGATAGCCAATTTCATAAGTTCCATCATTTCTTGCATAAATCTGGATAATTCCTACAAGAATATCTGCATCAAAGATTCCATATGTCATATGCTTTAATAATGAATGATACAGTATCATTGCCTGCATTTCATTCAATGAAGATTCATATAGATCTTGCAGCTGTTTCGCATCGGCTGCTTTTAATGTGCGTATGCTTGTCATTTGAATTACTTTATTGTTTTTATTATACTCCTGTCATATGATTAGATGCATGGAGAATTAAAATGAAAAGAATCGTAACAATGCAAGACATCTCATGTATTGGAAAATGTTCCCTGACCGTTGCACTTCCAATCATTTCCGCAATGGGAATCGAAACCGCAATTCTTCCAACTGCCGTATTATCTACACATACAATGTTTAAAGGTTTTACATTCCATGATCTGACAAATGAATTAGAGCCAGTTATTTCTCACTGGAAAAAAGAAGGATTTACGTTTTCTGCAATCTATACTGGTTATTTAGGTTCCATCGAACAGATTGCTATCGCAAAGCACTTCATTGATACAACAGAAGGCAATCCTCTTGTTATTGTTGATCCATGTATGGCAGATGCTGGAAAACTATATACTGGATTCACATTGGAATTCGTTGAAGAGATGAAACGTCTTTGCAAGAAGGCAGATATCATCTGTCCAAATATAACAGAAGCATGTCTTTTATTGCATCAGCCATATAAAGAATCATTTTCAGAAGAAGAAATCAAGAAGATGTTAAAGGAATTATGTAAATTTGGCAGTCAGAAAGCCATTATGACTGGTGTTTCTTTACAGAAAAATTCCATTGGTGCATATGGATATGATGCAGATAACGATACATATACCTATTATTTTACAGAAGAAGAAACACAGCACTTCCATGGTACTGGAGATATCTGGGCTTCCACATTAACAGGGTGTCTCGTCAATGGTAAATCTCTACAGGAATCTATTCAGATTGCATGTGATTTTGTAAAAGAATCCATTCATCTCACACTCCAGGAAGAAAACCATAATATCTATGGTGTAAACTTTGAACAGGCAATCCCTTCTTTAATCAAAAAATTATAGAAATAGAAAAGCACGGAAAACCCGTGCTTTTCTGAAAGAAAGGAATAATTATGAATACAAGTAAAGTCTATACGTAGTATAACATATATTCTTTCATTTGTGTCAGTATTTACTTACTTCAAGTACTTTATAGGAAGCATTTTGATATGCTTCAACTTCTTCAGACGGAATGAGTGTAAATACATCCTGGTTCATTGACTGTTTTCCACCTAAGCTGTCTGCATATACATAGTCCGTTGCAAGTCGGCTGCCATCTGGATTCACTGCCTCAATTGTAATGGAGAATGATGTTGATTCATCACTTAGATTTGTAACCGTTACATTTAATGCAGAAGTTACCAGGCCATATTCATCACTTGTTGCTTCAAAATTTCCTAGCTGTACATCTACAACACTGCCAAGCAATGACTCTGTATTCTTCCCTGTTGCATCATCTGTAGTTTTATCAATTTCTTTACTTGCATCATCCAATGCCTTTGACCAGGAATTTTGTAAAGCAAGTGTAATTCCCATTGCCAGAACGTTCATAACAATTGCAATGATTGTAAGAACTTTCTGATTTTTGCGAAATAAAGCAACAATCCCAAGAACAAGACCAATCACCCCAAAAATAAACGCCGCATTGTTAATGATTGGAAGAAATGATAATGCCAGTCCAATGATTCCTAATACTAACGCCGCAATAGCCAATCCCTTTTTTTGTTTTTCCATTTTTTCTAACCTCTTCTTTTTTCTTATTGTAAAAGCTAGAAAGTAATGATTGGTGTTCTATCAGGACACTGAAAGAATAGACTGGAAAACACCTTGCATCATTGCGGCAACAAGCAATACACAACAACATGCAAGAAAGTATCCAAGAATACGTTTAATTATATTTTTATCATGGATCCATGGAAAATGATTGAATATTCCTGTCCACTCAGTAAAGACATCCACCCATCCTAAAACCATGAACAGGATTGTAAGGCGCGCCAGAAAACAATAGACAGGATTTGTCACAACATGGTCACCCACTAGCACTTCTGATGAAAAGCTGATCAAGACAATCAAAAAATATCCAATCGAAGCAATGATCATATGTGATTTCTTACCTGTACGAAATCCTGGAATATTCATATAGGTTTTCTTTTTTACCTGTATAAAAGATACCCGCTTTAATTCTTCAATAGATTGATAACGATCATCTGGATTCATATTCGTACATCGATTGGCTACCTCAAGCATATCAATATCATCAGAAAACATTTCTTTGATCAGCATACCTAATGCATAAATATCTGTTCTTGTATCACTCGCACCAAATCCATACTGTTCTGGAGCTGCAATCCCATCTGTTCCAAGCAATACAGTATCTCTCGATTGATTTTTGACATACAGTTTTGCTGCATCATAATCAATGATTTTAATGATACGGTTTTGATCAATCATAATATTGGATGGTTTAATATCACGATGAATAATTGATGGATCAGCATGATGCAGATAAGAAATACCATCAAAGATCTGATTCAGAATATCTTTCCTTTCTCGCATTGAAATCTCATGAACCAGTAACTGTTCCAACGTAATACCATCAATATACTCTTCTAAGACAATTAGTTTTTCATTCTTTTCTTCGAATTGAATGATCTTAGGAATATGGATATCTGGATGCTGCTTGAGCCACGCGAAAACAGAAAGATGATAATTGTTCAATATTTTTAAATAATAGAGTTTTCCCAATTCATCTTTCACGATTTTTTTGTTCTCATTTACAATCCCAACCGTTTTATAATTTTCAATAAACATGTACAATCATTTTATCAAAAGGAAGGCATATGAAAACACGTGATTTAGAAAATACACTCAATAATGTTCATGATCAAAAATCTTTAACACAATATATTCAAACGATTCAAGATATTTCTTACGATTCATTTCATGAATATTTCAATCAATTGATACAAGAAAAAAATCTCAACAGAAGTGAAATTATAGAACGCTCCGGAATCGAAAGAACATATTGTTATCACATTCTCAATGGGACAAAAAATCCATCCAGAGATAAAATACTTTGTCTATGTATTGCCTGTGGCTGTAATCTTGAAGAAACAAGAAGAGCCTTAGAAATCAGCAGACAAGGCATACTCTACGCAAAAAACACAAGAGATACATATATACAATATGCAATCAATCAACATCTTTCTGTAATTGAAACGAATATTCTTCTTTCTCAACATCACGAAAATATCTTAGGATGAAAAAAAGTTCCAAAATCGGAACTTTTTTACTTGCCAAATCTAGCCAATAGATTTGCCATTGCATCATCCATTGTCATTTTTTTCTTTTCAGGTTTCTTAGAATACTTCTTTTTATCTTTAGATGACTTCTTTCTCTTCATCTGTGCATCTCTTTGTTCCAGCTGATCTAAAGGTAATAAGGATAACTGTATTCTGCCTCTCGCTTCATCAATATCATAAACCCATACAGTAATGATATCACCAACAGATACAATTTCACTTGGATGAGAAACACGATTCATAGACATATGAGAAATATGAGCTAAACCATCCTGATGTAAACCAATATCTACGAAAGCACCAAAGTCTACAACATTTCTAACAGTACCAGATAACTGATCTCCCTTATGAAGGTCAGAGATTTCAAGAACATCACTCTTCAATAATGCACCATCAAACTGATCACGATAGTCTCTCAATGGCTGTTTGATTGCATCTTCAATATCAGCCAATGTATAAGAATCAATTCCAAGATCCTTTGTCTTATCTGCAGGAAATTCAGCATCCTTTTCACCAAGCTTTGTAATACCGCAAGCCTTCATGACTTCTCTAGCAGCATCATAGCTTTCTGGATGGATACTTGTTTCATCCAATGGTTCATCTCCATCCGTAATACGCAAGAAACCTGCACACTGTGTATAAGCCTTTGGTCCAAGCTTCTTGACTTTCAATAACTGTTTTCTATTTGTAAATTTACCATTCTCGTTACGATAATTGATAATTTCTTTTGCGATACCCGCATTCAATCCAGAAATATGTGTTAATAATTCTACAGAAGCAGTATTTAAATCTGCACCTGTTCTATTTACTGCCTTCATAACAACTTCATCTAGTCTTTGTGTCAAAGCCTTCTGAGGTAAATCATGCTGGTATTGTCCAACTCCAATAGACTGTGGATCAATCTTAATTAATTCAGCAAGAGGGTCAAGCAGTCTTCTGCCAATAGAAACGGCACTTCTTTCTTCAATTGCCATATCAGGGAATTCAAGACGTGCAGCTTCCTGTGCAGACCATACAGACGCACCAGCTTCAGAAACAATTGCATACTGTACATCCAGATGATTGTCATGGATCAATTCTGCACAAAGCTTTTCACTTTCTCTGCTAGCTGTACCATTACCAATCGCAATGATCTGTACATGATACTTTTCAATCAAAGACAATACTTTCTTTTTTGCAGCATCAATTGCTTCTGGGTTTTCCTTATTTGTTCTAAAAGGATACACCTTATCAACTGTCAGCATCTTGCCAGTTTCATCAATGACCGCAAGCTTGCATCCATTATAGAAACCAGGGTCAAAGCCAAGAACGATTCTACCCTTTAATGGAGCCTGTAATAACAGTTTTTCAAGGTTCATAGAGAAGATTTCAATAGACTGATTCTGTGCTTTTTCACTCAATTCAGAACGAATTTCTCTTTCAATTGATGGGAATAACAATCTAGTACAGCCATCTACACAGGCATCCTTCAATTCCTTTTCAATAGAAGTAGCATTTCCATGCATTAAATTCTTATATGCTTCTTCTTCAAGATATTCTTCATCAAATACAAAAGAAACAGTAATTACCTTTTCCTTTTCAGCACGGTCAATTGCCATGATTCTATGATCAGCAAGCTGAGAAATCTTTTCACTTCTGTCATAGTACATTTCATAGACTTTATTTTCATCCTTGGCATCCTTCTTGATCTTTGTTGCTAGAACACCACTCTTCAAAATTGTATCTTTAAAAGCCCATCTTTGCTTTGCATTATCAGATACCATTTCCGCAATGATATCCTTTGCCCCCTGGATTGCACTCTTTGTTGTTTTAACTTCTTCAGTGATATATTTCGAAGCTTCTTCTTCAAGGTTGCTGTTTTCATCACTCTTGAGCATCCACTCACTCAAAGGCTGCAAGCCAAGTTTGATTGCAGTTGTTGCTCTTGTCTTTTTCTTTTGAGCATATGGACGATAAATATCTTCCACCTGAGAAAGCTTTGTAGCTTCTTCTACAGATTTCTTGATTTCATCTGTTAATTTACCTTGATCACCAATCAGTTTCAAAACAGCTTCTTTTCTTTCCGCAAGTTTTAACTGATAGTCATATTGCTTCTGGATATATAAAATCTGTTCTTCATCCAGACCTTTTGTCTGTTCTTTACGATAACGAGCAATAAAAGGAACAGTATTTCCTTCTTCTAACATACTTAATGTATTTTGAATCTGCTCTTCTGTAATCTTCAATTCTTGAGAGATTCGTTTAATAATTTCTTCATTCATATTGAAACCTCCTTTTTGCGCTTTGTATATTTTACCATGAATAAACAAATATACACCTCTTGACAGTTAAAAATACCCTTTATACAAAATGATATCGTTTGTATAAATATATCTATTGACCATAGGTCAAAATGTGATATTCTTGAATCATACTCATAGGAGGGGTATAAAAATGGACGCTATTATTAGCACAGTATTTTGGGTTATTGTTATTGCACTCGTATTATTTCTTGTATTCTCATGTGCAAACATTGTCCCACAGCAGCACGCATACGTCATTGAACGACTCGGTAAATACCGTACAACATGGAATGCTGGATTACATTTCAAGATCCCTGTCATTGATCGTATTGCCAGAAAAGCACTGTTAAAAGAACAGGTTGCTGACTTTGCTCCACAGCCAGTTATCACAAAAGATAACGTTACAATGAGAATTGACTCCGTTGTATATTTCAAAGTCATGAATCCACATGATTATGCATACGGCGTTGAAAATCCAATTATGGCAATGGAAAATCTCACAGCTACTACATTAAGAAATATCATTGGTGATATGGAATTAGATGCTACTTTAACATCTAGAGAAAACATCAATGAAAAGATGCTTCAGACAATTGACTATGCAACTGACCCATGGGGTATTAAAGTTACAAGAGTTGAATTAAAAAACATCGAACCACCTGCAGCCATTCGTGAAGCAATGGAAAAACAGATGAAGGCAGAACGTGAAAAACGTGCAAATATCTTAACTGCAGAAGGTGAAAAGCAATCTATGATCCTTGAAGCCGAAGGTCACAAGGAATCTAAAGTCTTAGAGGCAGAAGCCGCAAAACAGGCAACAATCTTAGCTGCGGAAGCAGAAAAAGAAAAAGAAATCAAAGAAGCAGAAGGTAGAGCGGAAGCAATCCGTGCCGTTCAGCAAGCTACTGCAGATGGTTTACGTGCAATCAAAGAAGCAGGTGCAGATGACTCTGTCATTCGCTTAAAGGCATTAGAAGCATTTGAAAAGGCTGCAAACGGTCAGGCAACAAAGATTATTGTACCTAGTGATATTGCTGGCATGGCTGGTCTAGCGAAAGGAATTGTTGAATCAGTCAAAGAGGATCAATAATTATGTTCTTCACTTTTCTTGTTATCCTTGTCTTAGCTATTGCGGTAATGTCGGCTTTTACAAGCAATCTGAAAGATCCAAAGATTGCGCCAAAAATAAAACCTTTCAATTATCCTGCAGTTGAAAAAAGTCATGATTTTCATGAACCTGTTGGTCAATTTGAAGGAAACCATGCAGATCGTGTTGGTAGAAGACTCATTTCTCATCCAGAAGCAGAACCAGGATATGTTGTATTAAACGGTGTAAAACATCGTATCGAGGACTGTAAAAATCTATAGACAGATTTCGAGCATTGTAGTTGAAAAAGTGTCTACACAAGAATATACTATTTTCTCGAAAGGAGTTATTAGATATGAAATTAACTAATGTATTATGTGCTGGTTCTCTAGCATTTGCACTTGCTGCATGTTCTTCAACAGCTGCAAGCTCAAAGAAGGAATCCGCTTCTGTTGCTTCTTCAACAAATGAAGAAAAGAAGGAAGAAGTTGCTACTGAAGGTAAATATGATGTAACAAACAACACAGGCAAAGAAGTTAAGGAACTATACTTCTATGATGCTACAGGTACAGACAAAGGTGAAAACTATGCCAAGGATGGTTTAGCTGATGGCGCTACAGTTACAGTAAATGTCAACGTTGATGAAGACAAGGCTGAAGGCTACGCTATGAAGGTTGAATACGTTACAGAAGATGGCGACGATGTCGTTGTATTCGAAAGCTTACACTTAGAAGAAGCACCAATGTACCTAAAGAGTGCTGACGATATCAAGAGTGGTGCAACACCATTCTCAAAGCCTGAATAAGACTTCACAAAAGAGCAGAAATGCTCTTTTTTTCTTGCATCCTTTTTCAATCATACTAAAATAAAAAACATAAAGAAGGTGATTGTTATGAATAAAATCAACAACGCAATTGATTGTATCATTCACGCACATCATTATGTGCAACAGAATGAAAAAGCATTTTTAGACCACGATATCAGTGCATATATCGCTGATTACGCTAGAACATTCTATACTCATCAAGATCACAACGCATCTCTGGAAGATCTTGCCATTGAAGAATATATCATTGAAGAGCATGCATCCACACCTGTTGTTTCTAGTAATGAATGGCTCATTGGTACACTTATGCCCCACTCTGTTATTTATCTTTCGATTATTAAATTAGATCAAGATTTATATTACCGCTATCGTGAATGCAAAGCCTATCAGAAAGCATGCAATCGTGATTTAACACGTGAAGAAATTGAACAATTTCTCTGCAACGACAGCAGCTATACAAACCGTACACTCAAAGAACATCCTGAATATAATTACCCAGCATTTGTATATGCATATCAATACAAAGATACATATCAGTATGGTGCAATGTTTCCAGGCTATCCTGGCATTTCAGGCAGTGGTAAAGATCCACAGACTGCACTTGAAGATGCATATCAAAGACTGTCAACATTCATGTAATCTTCACATAGATATCATTTTTACACCATAGTACATCAGTATATTATTTCTTGTCAGATAGAGATATCTGACTACATCATTCCCAAAACTAACCCTAAATGAAAAAGATGTCATTACCCCTCGACATCTTTTTCTATGCATATCTTTCAATTTCATAGATTCTTCACACCTATACCATGTTTCTAACATAATTAATAGTTATAGTAATACTTGTCAGATAGAAATACCTGACAAACTTTTTTGAAAATCTACTCCCCTGACAATGAAAAGATGATGCTATAGGCATCTTTTTCAATTCCTTAAGAAATGTTTAATTCAGCCAACTTTCACATTCATCCCATTTTTATACCATATTTCATCGCTATATTATTAACTGTCAGATAGAGATATCTGACTACATCATTCCAAAACTAACCCCTAAAAAGAAAAGATGTCATTACCCCTCGGCATCTTTTTCTTTGTCATTTTTTCATGTTCATGAAATCTTCACATAGATACCATTTCTATTACACAATCTATCTGTATATTAATACTTGTCAGATAGAGATATCTGATTACATCATTCCCAAAACCTAACCCTTAAAAATAGAAAAGATGCCTACTCCCCCCTGGCATCTTTTTTACTTTGTAACTTTTAGCTTATATTCTTCAATAATCGCATTAAAGTCTTTCAAAGAAGTCACTTGTGTTAATGCATGCTTATAATGAGAAGCATGTGGCATACCTGTCAAATACATTGGCGCAATGCCACGGATTTCACGAATTCCCGTATATTCCGTTTCATCTTCACACAGTCTTCTCGCATATTCTTTACATAGATCCAGTCTTTCAATAAAAGAAACTTCACAATTTTCTTTTCCTTCAAGAGCATTTTTAATTTCTTTAATTAAAAACGGCCTGCCAATCAAGGCTCTACCAATCATCACCGCATCACACTTTGTATATGCCATCATATCCAAAGCATCCTGTGGTGTTTTTATATCGCCATTGCCAATGACTGGAATCGATACAGACTCCTTTACCATTTTGATATATTCGTTATTGGAAGAACCCGTATACATCTGCGAACGTGTTCTGCCATGTACCGCAACTGCTTTTGCCCCAGCCTTTTCACAAAGACGTGCAATTTCGACACAATTGATATGATCATGATCCCATCCAGCACGCATCTTTACAGTCACAGGGCGATCTGTATGATCTACAACCGCTCTAACAACATCATAAGCTTCTTCAGGATGTGCCATCAAATAGCTTCCCGCATGTGCTTTGATTACTTTATTGACAGGACATCCCATATTGATATCAATAATATCGCAATCTGTATGTTCACTTAGATACGTTGCAGCTTCTCCCATTGTAAGAGGATCATTTCCAAACAGCTGCAATGCTACGGGATGTTCATCTTTATTTGTTCTGCACATATCAAATGTTTTCGCATTCTGATAATGCAATGCCTTATCAGAAATCATTTCACTCACACATAATCCAGCACCATATTCTCGCATCAAGCTACGGTAAACAGGTTTGGAAATTCCTGCTAGTGGCGCAGCTATGATTTGATTCTCAATTTCAACATTTCCTATTTTCCACATGTTTCTGTTTCAATATTTCCTTTAGATCTTCACTTGTAAATTGATATGCCGTATTACAATACTGGCAAACACACTCTGCACCTTTTTCATCATTGATCATCTCTTCAATTTCAGAATCTTTCAATGTCATCAAAGAAGCCGCAAATCTTTCCTTTGAGCACTCACAATGCCACTGTATATTACGACGATCCAGGACATTAGCATCACTAAAATATGTATGAATGATTTCATCCAGTGAAAGACCGCTGTCAATCAGTTCAGAAACTGGTTTTTGTGTTGCGGCAACATTTTCACAGAAAGAAATTGCTTCTTCCGTTGCATTTGGCAACAATTGATAAATCAAGCCACCAGAAGCCTTGATTGTTCCATCAGGTGAAACAAGTACACCAACACCTACAACACTAGGTGTCTGTTCAGAAATCGCAAAATAATATGCAAAATCATCACCAACTTCACCAGACTGTATCTTAGATACACCTGTAAATGGTTCTTTCAATCCCATATCTCTAGAAACTGTCAAGTTGCCATCTGTACCAATTGCCTGTCCAACAGCCAGATGACCATCTTCTCTTACAAGATATAAGTTTGGATCACCAATAAAACCTTTAACATTTCCTTTCGCATCTGCCTGTGCAAGAACAGTACCTGCAGGTCCATGTCCATTAAACATCGCAGTTACTTTTTCATTTTCACCTTTTAAATCAGATGCCATGATTGCAGTCACTGTTAATGTTCTGCCTAATGCTGCTGCACTTGTAGGCATACAATGATGATGCTTGCGTGCCTGTTCAACCAAAGCTGTTGTACAAGCCGCATGAATTCTAATTTGACCATCTAATGCTTCCGCAATTACGATTTCATCTTTCATCATTTATTTAATCTCCTAATACATCTTTCATTTATTTTCTTGATCTTTCTCTCATCAACTTTGATGATTTCTCGATCAAATGTAAAAATACCATTACATTCATCTTCAACATCCGATAACTGTGTATAAATACAGCCAGATAATCCCTTTGGAATATTCTGTAAGATTTTATTTTGATATAAATCTTTCAATGCATCCATCAGTTTCAATTTATCTTCAAATTTTTTATATCCATACAGTTTTTCAATATTCGCATGTCCTTTTTCTAAATACGAATATCCTCCAAATTCACTCAGTATCTCAATGCGAGATGCATTTTTTTTCGCTTTGTATGGAAAAAAGTAATTATGTACGCTATGAAAATCACCTGCACCATTATCATGCCATCCAGAAGCACTATCAATGAGTCTAGTATCATCATAGGATCGAATATGTTCTGTTACTTTCCGAGAATCAAATTGACCCCATCCTTCATTAAAAGCAACCCATGCAAAGATCGATGTCTGATTATACAACGCATCCATCATTTCATCTAATTCTGTATAATAGTTCTTCTGCAACTCTTTATCTGTTCTAACAAATGCTGCATCTTTTGTATCATCCATCTTTGTAAATCCAAGATTCGGCAAATACATTGTTGTCATTTTATCCTGATCGATAAATCCACCACTTACCATATCCTGCATCACTAAGATACCAAGACGGTCACAATGATAATACCATCGACGCATATCAATTTTAGCGTGCTTGCGAAGCATATTAAATCCCATGTCTTTCACTTTCTGAAGTTCATAGATCATTGCTTCATCACTTGCATACGTATACATTCCATCAGAAGAATATCCCTGATCTAATAGACCACTAAAGAACAATGGTTCATCATTCAAGAAAAAACGCAAAATTCCATTTCGATCATTTTCTTTTGAAAACTTGCGCATTCCAAAATAAGAACGCACAACATCATCTTCTGTCTGTACATATAAATCATACAGAAATGGATCCTGTGGACTCCAAAGATGCGGCTGTTCTATAGGTGCAGTATATGTCTGATCCTTTGTTACGCCAGAATGAATGACATGACCATTGGATGCAATTGTTACAAGTGCCTGTGAAAAATCACCCGCCAGAGAAATATGTACACAGGAATGATCCACATCTGGTGTAATTTTCAAATCACGAATACCATGTTGCGATACATTTTCCATCCATACACTGCCCCAGATACCTGCAGTTGGCGTATACCACATGCCTCCATGTTCAATCTTCTGTTTTCCATAAGCATATTTCCCATAATTCGAATCATCAATACAGCGCACCATCAAAGAATTCTGATATTTGATATATTCCGTTACATCAAAGGAAAATGGTGTATATCCACCTTTATGACTGCCAACTTCCATGCCATTTACAAATATCGTACATTCACAATCTACAGCTTCAAAATTCATAAATGTTCGTAATGCATTTGGCTTATATGAGAATTGTTTCCGATACCACAATGCTTTACCTTTTGGCAGCTGCTGTTCTGCCTGTGATAATTCACAACCCAAAGCAAATGGGACAATGATTTTCTTCCATTGTCCTGCTACCGGATTCTGTTTTCTTTCTGTGATCTGATACTCCCAAACACCATTTAAGTTATAGTAAGAATCTCTTTGCATCAACATGCGCGGATATTCTTGCCAAGGGCATTTTTCGTTAACGATCTTTCCCCATTTTGTCAGCATATTTCTGATTTATTTTAACACAAGAATCATTTCATTTTTCGATGAACGATACATCTTGCAAGCAATGAGAAAAAAGAGAGTGCATGTAAAATAGATGAATCCACAAGTAAGGCATGCATTACATTACTGTAATTCGATGCATGATTCATTGTTACACCATAAAGCAATGTAATGCTGAAGGAAATGACAATCATACAAATGCACACACATACTGGTGAAAAATCATATTTCTTTATCACAAATAAGCAATGCGGCAAGGCACACGCTACAGCACAAGAAATCCAGAATGCACTGGAAAATAAAGAAAACATAGAAGAAATCATCATATATAACATCAAGATTGACATTAACACTCCAAAAAACAATCCCATTCCAATATTCATCCATCTTTTTTTCATACAATCTCCTTCTTTGAAAAAGAGAAGTCATTCGACTTCTCTTATGCATTCATTTCATCTGTGGAAGGCTGTTCACCAGCTGTTTCAGACTTTGTATCTGTAAAGTCAGCAGAAATATCTTCACCTTTAACGACCTTCTGAATCTGTTCAGCTGTTAAAGTTTCATATTCCATCAATGCTTCCGCAATTCTTGTCAATTCCGTTTCATGTGCCTGAATGAGCTTCTTAGCTTCATCATGACATCCATTGACAATCTTTCTAACTTCCTGATCAATTTCAAATGCAACCTGTCCGGATACATTGTTTGGCTGGTTATAATCTCTACCTAAGAATACATTCTCACTTCCAGAATTGTATTTGATTGGTCCAAGATCACTCATACCATATAAAGTAACCATATCCTTCGCAATATTTGTTGCTCTTTCAATATCATTAGAAGCACCTGTTGTAACATCATCAAAGAATAATTCTTCTGCAACTCTACCACCCATAAAGGAAGTAATTGTAGCCAGCAAGTCATTCTTTGTATTCATCATCTTTTCTTCCTTAGGTGTCATGAGGTTATATCCACCAGCCTGACCTCTTGGAATGATTGTAACTTTCTGTACAACCTGTGCATTTTCCATAAACAATCCGACAATTGCATGACCAGATTCATGATATGCAACAAGTTTCTTTGTCTTATCATCGTATGTCTTAGAAACCTTTGCAGGGCCCATCATAACACGGTCGATTGCTTCATCAATATCAGCCATTGTAATTTCTGTTTCGTCATGACGAACAGCCATAATAGCTGATTCATTCAATACATTTTCAAGATCTGCACCAGAGAAACCTGGAGTTCTCTTTGCTAATGCACCAAGATCAATATCTGCAGCGAAATGTTTATTTCTCGCATGTACTTTCAAAATTGCTTCTCTACCCTTACGATCCGGTAAAGATACTGTAATCTGACGGTCAAAACGTCCAGCACGTAATAATGCAGGGTCAAGAACATCAGGTCTATTTGTAGCCGCAATGACTACAACACCAGTATTTTCTTCCATACCATCCATTTCAACAAGCAGCTGGTTCAATGTCTGTTCACGTTCATCGTGTCCACCGCCAAATCCAGCACCTCTTTGACGACCCACAGCATCAATTTCATCAATAAAGATGATACATGGTGCAGTCTGCTTTGCCTTTTTGAACATGTCACGTACTCTAGATGCACCAACACCTACGAACATTTCAACGAAATCAGAACCAGAAATAGAATAAAATGGAACATTTGCTTCTCCTGCAACTGCCTTCGCTAAAAGTGTTTTACCAGTACCAGGATGACCTGCAAGCAAGACACCCTTAGGAATTCTAGCACCCATCTTTTCAAACTTCTTTGGATACTTCAGATAGTCAATGATTTCGGCCATTTCCTGTTTTTCTTCATCACATCCCGCAACATCCGCAAAGCGAACCTTCACTTTACCTTCCAAACGTGCACGAGACTTGGAGAATTCAAATGCTTTTCCATTTGCACTCTGTGCGCCACTCATCTTGTTGATCATCCATACTGCTAAACCAATCATCAATAGGAATGGAACAAGATTCACAAGTGTATTAATAAATACATTTGAAGCATCTGCATCTACGACAGTTACATTCGCATCACCTAATTCTGTGATCATATTTTCAATCTGATCAGATGTAGATGGAATTGTTCCTGTAAATGTAACCTGATGACCGCTTTCTTCATATACACCACGAACACTTGTCGTATTTGTTCCAATTGTTAATGATGCATCTGAAATTTTTTTTGTCTCTACAATCTTTGTCAATGTCTGATATGTAACTGTTTTATTGCCTGTTAAATTGTTCATGCCAAACAATGACATCATCGCAATCAGAACAATCAAATATGGCAGCCATCCCAAAACTTTATTGTTGTTTTTCTTCATTTCTTTTCCTCTATTTTATTCATAACATTCAGCATTTAACACACCAATGTATGGTAAACATCTGTATTTCTGGTTGAAATCCATACCATATCCAACCACAAATTCATCTGCTACTTCAAATCCAATATAATCTGCCTGAATATCAACAGTACGTCTAGCAGATTTATTCAATAAAGTACAAATCGTCACAGACGCAGCACCACGGTGAAGCAGCGTATTTTTTACTGTCTGTAAAGTTCTTCCAGTATCTACGATATCTTCTACCAGGATAATATCTAATCCTTTGACTGGTGTATCTAGATCTTTCAAGATACGAATTTCACCAACAGATTCTGTTCCTTCATAAGAACTCACATCCATTGTGTCAAACTGAATATCTAAATCAATATTTTTCATCAGATCAGCTAAAAATGGTACGGATCCTCTTAATAAGCCAACAAGTAATGGCTTCTTAGAAGAATAGTCTTTTGTAATCTGTTCTCCCAGCTGTTTTGCACGCTCTTGAATCTCGTTTTCACTAATTAGAATTTCTCTGATATCATTCTTCTCCCACATAGGTCATTGCTCCTTTAATAGCGTATATTCTAACACATTGCAGCTTGGGTTAACAGTATAATGATGAACATCACACCCAAGTCCACTCACAAAAATCACGTTATGATGGCGATTTTCTATCACTGGCCAGCTAGTGCGTGCATACAAAGGAATATGCCGGTCAATAAAAAAGCGATGTACATTTTTATTTCCAAAACGCATTGCAATCGTATCACCATCTTGTACGTTTCGAATCCGAATTGGAAAATCATCTTCAAACAGTGTTACAGCGTAAACACCACATTTTCCTTCAGCAATCTCATAAAATGCATGTTTTCCATATGTCATTTCTTCAACACTATGATATACATCACAATATGAACGCTCCTTCTCAACAAAAAAGAAAAATGATTGATCACATGCAAGATCATATTCTTTACAAGGCAGCACAAAATCTTCTTTTGTCAGAATGACATGATCAATCTCTTTCAAATATGCTAATGAAATAGAAGGCTGAAATGCAAAGAACATTCTTAATAATTCCAGACGATCTTCTTCACTTAATGTTCGATATAATTCTTTTGAAACTTTCTGATCACGAATATATGTTTTCACTCTGCAGACTCTTTCCTGCTTCGTTGCATTCTTCATCTGTATTTCCTTTAAAACAAGATTTCTTTCAAAGCGATTCATCTTTTCAACGATCTGATGACGAATTCGGTTTCTTGTCAATGATTCATCCGCATTTGTACAGTCAACATAATAACGAATCTGATGTGCCTCGCAATAATGAATTAAATCCTGTTTTGTATACTTCAACAATGGACGTTTCACTAAGATTCCTTGATACATCACATCTTCTTTCAAACCATAATACGAAGGAATACTTCCCTTTTCTTCCTGCATGAAATATGTTTCAAGTACATCATCTTCATGATGTGCTACCAGTACACCTTTCAAGTGATACCGCTTGACACATTCCACAAAGAAATCATAGCGATATTCTCTCGCTTCTGCTTCAAAGTTTCCTGTATATGTAAAAGCATCATCTTTCACACACAGCGGCACATGATAGTTTTGACACAACTGCATCACATATGCCTGTTCTTCTTCTGCTTCCTTTCGATGATGATAAT
This sequence comes from Bulleidia sp. HCP3S3_C9, assembly GCF_052064035.1. Taxonomy (NCBI): domain Bacteria; kingdom Bacillati; phylum Bacillota; class Erysipelotrichia; order Erysipelotrichales; family Erysipelotrichaceae; genus Bulleidia; species Bulleidia sp. HCP3S3_C9. The sequence goes on from NZ_JBQHWJ010000022.1 coordinate 23,758, forward strand.
TCACATGTGCACACATCACATCCATATGATTTTCCACGCACATCGAAAGCAGTGCCATAGAATCACTTCCCGCACTAATTGCCACCAGCCATTTTCCATCTAATTTCTGCATGCTTCCATCATATCACTGAAGGATTCTGAAATAAAAGCATCATGATCCGTAATTGAATCTTACGAAACACAGGACTTTTCACATCAATATGTGCTTTCTTTTCAATCATTCGTGCTGTATTCACAAACTTCATATCATTCAAAAATAAAACACTCTTCTTGCATAATCCATCAATAATGCCAGGTAAAGGAAACAGATTCTTCTTTCCTTCAGGATTACTTTCAGGATCATAGGCATTTGCATATGTTTTCGCATTGCTTGTCATTGGAATAACCAATGCCTTCTTTTCAGAAATTGCCATGACGAGTCCAAAATGCTGGTATCCCATCTCATTTAGATATGCCTGTCCATAATCCATATAGACAATATCTCCCACTTCCACAAAGAAGCCAACATCTTCCCCAGACATCAGATTCCCTCTTCCAAGCCAGTTTGCTTCTGACAATATCGCATGTTCAATACTCTTTGGAATAATACTTTCATATACTTCCGTTTTTAACTGCATATAATTCTGTAAGACTGTTTCTTTCATATCACTTTACTCCCTACTAAATATATTCACAGAAAATAACGAAGTTCCAAAAAAAATAGTGGAACAATTTGTCCCACTATCGGATAAACACCATCACAAATGATCCAACCAGGTATGCAAGTGCCACAACACACAGGTAATAAAATACCTGTGCCTGTGCTACGTGTCCTTTTTTCAAGAACTTTTCGTAATTGATACACTTCATTGCTTCAAATGACACAACAAAGCTTACAAGATACACACATGCCCTGATCAGGAAATAGAATATATCATTCATTACTTTGTACCGAAGATACGATCACCCGCATCTCCAAGTCCAGGTACAATATATCCATTTTCATTCAATTTTTCATCTAATGCTGCTAAATAGATATCAACATCAGGATGTGCCTTCTGTACAGCTTCTACACCTTCTGGCGCACCAACAAGGTTAACAAGCTTAATGTTCTTAGCGCCTCTTTTCTTAACTGCTTCAATTGCATCCACAGCACTGCCGCCTGTAGCGAGCATTGGGTCAACGATCATAACGATTGCATCTTCCATTCCACTTGGGAATTTTGCGAAATATTCATGTGGCTCTAATGTTTCTTCATCACGATACATACCAATAAAGCCAACCTTCGCTGTAGGTACAAGTTCTCTGATGCCATCTAATAAACCAACACCTGCTCTTAAGATAGGAACAATGATTACTTCCTTGCTTAATTCATATCCTGTTGTTGGGGCAACTGGAGTCTCAATTGGAATCTCATTCAATGGAAGATCTCTGCATACTTCATATGCCATCAGCTCTGCAATTTCATCAAGATTCTGTCTGAAATCCTTTGTGCTTGCTGTTTTTTTACGCATTAATGTTAGTTTATGTTTAATTAATGGATGATCTAAAATTGTTAACATGTTTTTTCTCCTTAAATCATTTTCTATATTATTACTTACTCGTATTTCTTTCAACAATTTGATAAGAATCATTTCTTAAATCAATTGTCACTGTAATGCCATTATCAAATACAGTTTCCTGTATGTTTTCATCCCCATTCACAAATGTATGACGTACCATCTTTGCATAGGCAACTTTTTCTTCAAACGAAGCAATTTCTTTCACCATCGCAATTCGCTTTTCATCTACTACATCTTCAGAAAAGCTTCCATCTGTATTCACATATGCACCATCTCTTTCAAGATACGGAATACCACCATTTAATAATGCATACAATCCATAATTCCTATCACTCATCCAAGGAATCACAACGCAGTCATGGAAACAAAGATTAAAGAAAGGAATTGGTAACCCAATCTGTTTTCCATCCTGTTTCATCATAAATGGATATGGTGCATAATGACATGTATCAATATGATTCAATGCAAAGACATTGATTTCTTCACTGCTGACAATCATACCTCTTTCATTACATACATCAAATGTATCATTTCGATATTCTCTGCATTGCTTACGATTCATGCGATATGCATCATTGAAATTCTCATCAAATGGATTACATGTAAAGACATCGCAATATACACCATCACTCTCAACACCATGTTCTTTTAAATAAGCAAGATTTCTCTTAAAGAAGACCGGTGCCATTTGTCCTGTCATATACGATTGCTTTCCACCAGCCCATACACTCATAAAATATGGCTTTTGATCACGATCATAAATCTGATATTCGTCTTTAAAATCTGGAGAATCTAAATACAGATCATGATAGTTATCATGGAAAGAAACAACATCGTTATATGCATGTAATGTTTCAATCAGTTTCTTTAACGCCGGATATCCACCGGTTCTTTCATCAATTGGATAAAATCTAGGGTGCTGGTTATCATATGCAATACCACAGCCATCTAAATGCAGATGGATATGATCAATGCCTTGTGCATGAAAATGTTCCACTTTCTTCTGTACATCTGCAATTGGAACAATTGCTTCATTTTCCCCTTCTGCATGATAATAGCGACTGTCTTTAGAAATCTTTGAATGAATCCCTGTATGATAGATGCAGCTTCCAACCAGCTTTTTTAAAACAGGTTTCCTTTCAATTTTTTCTTTCAATGTCAATAAGCCATTTTCATCATATCTTTTACGAATCAAATGTGCCATATCGTTATAGTCAAACAAATGGTCAAATACATATAAATGCATTTTTCTTGCATACGAAAGATGTGCCAAAGAACTGAACGTTCTCATACAGATCATAGAATATTGACCAGCATCAATCCGATAGCCACTATCTTCATAGTCATCTACAAACCAAAGATAAGAACAAGCATCACTATAGAAACCTAGTGCATTCACATATGCATCTGCACATCCAAAACATCCGCCAAAAGAAGGAACAAAGGAAATATTTTCTTTTGTATCTAGTAATGTTCCCTGCTGCAGCGGAAGAACTAAAAAACCATCTTTTGTCTGGATTGCTCCTGGAAAAATCATTTCATCAAATACAAATGTATCCTCTATTGGTTCCAGCGTCACACAAATTGCATCATTTTCTTCATGAAAGCCTGCTTTTACACTACACCCCTCTACAATACTTTCAAACAAGATTTCCATGCCATTGTTTTCAATGCAAGTGATTTTCTTTGCATCATTGAACGGATACACTTCGTTATCCTTTTTGACTGCCCATTGATTTGTATCCATCACAAATTCTTTATCATTTTTTATAAAGATCAACTGTTTATTTTCATATCTCATTTTCAACATGAAACAAGTATACACCTAGTATGTTAAAATAGAGGACATGAAAATACTCATTACACCATTCATCAAATATCCACAAAATACAACCTCTTATTTTTTAACAGTCAACCTTGCGTATTTATTTGTCACACAAGGTCATACCGTCGCAATCAGTGCAGACAAAAAAAACCATTTTCATCATATTTCTCTTTATCCTGCCGCAAAAATCAAATCTCCATTTTCTCTTTCCAAAAAACCACAGAGAAATTATGAAGAATGGATGTATGTTAATGGTGCAGCAACACAAAAATATCTAGAAGAAGATTATGCATGCCTTGATACATGTATCCAAACATTCAAGCCAGATTTAATTATCACAATGGACCGTCTAGCATCCATCATGCTGGCAAGAAAATATAAGATCCGTATATGGACAATCGTACACTCCGATATGTATAAAGCATCCTTATTTGATACAAACTGTATGAATGAAGTCAATACAGTATTAAAAAATCATTCTTTAGAGCAGGAATACAACCTCAAAGAACTCCTCGCAAAATGCAATCGCAGAATTGGTTTTGGGCCAATTGAAGTACAGCCATTTCACCCAAAAGATGACGTGACACGTATTGGTGTAACTTCCATTTATCCTCCACACACTATTCGAACAAACCGTGTATGTATCTTTTTCCAGAAAATTTCTATCAACAAAAAAGCCTTACGCAAAATGATCATTGAAGCATTCCATGGTGCTCCATATTCTGTCTATGCATGTTTTGATGGTTCAAGGGCAGAAACAATTGATAACATTCATTTCCTGCAATCCACAAAGGCAGAACTGCTTCCTGGTTCCATTGCATGTATTCATGATGGAAATGATTACTTCACAAACCAATGTCTAGCTAGAGGCATTCAACAGCTCATCATCACAAACCACGACTATATCCGTAATTCCAATGCCCTTTCCGCAGAAAGAAACAAATTCGGTCTAGCTTTATATGAAGATGAGTTAACAATGCAGACACTCTATGAACAATATCGTTTATTACTCAGTGATGATAAATACTACTATTACACACAGGCATACAAAAAAATCACCCTTGCTTCAGGTGATCTTTCCATGCTTTTAAATTACTTATCATCTTCAGACTGATTCATTTGAAGAATCGTTTTACAAAGCTGTTCCGGCATAAAGAATGGCTGTGGTCCAAACGGATTGATAACAATTCCCCCAAATCCATTTTCCATGATTTTTTCCACTTCTTCATATTTCATAATCAATGTGACCGCATCTTTTTCCATCATCATGCTTGACCAGCGATGCAAGGCATCCCAATCTGTAAATGCTGGAAGGATGAATAGATTTTCATCAGCAGAAGTAGATACAGACATAAACGCTGCACTTGTATTCTCCTGTAAGGGATCCATGATATCTCCGCGATGCTCTGTTGTTGACTTTGCACAGACAAGTAGATTTGCATGTGAAATCAGCCACAGAACAAGAGAAGTAAAGTGTGGATCATCATGACACACATCATAAACACTCAAAAGTCCACGGATATATGGAAGCTCATTCTGGTTATCATGCATACTATCACTCACCGCAATGATATCAGAAAGAACACAATACTTTTTTATCAGCTTTGTCTTTTCATTTTTCTTGACAATGATTTCAACATTGCCATCTTTTGCTTTTCTGCATGTTTTCTCATTCATGCGTATAGAAAGAATACGCACTGTAAAAGCATCATTTTCCAGGCTGTATACATATACTTCATCAAATACATGCATATTCCCAGATAATTTTCCCTTCAGAATCAAATTTGATTTCTCTTCATTGATTTCTTCCACAACAAATGTATATCTTCTATTTCTATATTTCTCATTTTTATGAATCAATGTATGAATTCTTGTTTTCCGTGTCAATAAATTCTTATAGTTCTGCACATAGTAAATCACGCCAAACATCACAACAACCATCAGGCAAAACAAAATCATACTTTGATTCTGTCTCACTAATACATTTGTCTCTTCCTGCAGATACGCAGCACTTGCATAAATAAAATCCAGAACAAGAGAAAAAAATAGTGCATTCTGTCCCCATCTAGTAATCCATGTTTTCTGACTTGCATACCCTTCTGCACGATCAAATTTCTGATTCATCCAAGAGATTCCCGCAAACAGAACAAGCAAGATACAAACAAAAGCAACAAAACTAAACCATTCATCCACAATGGATTGAAACATAACAGTATCGCATACTAATAAACTAAAAAATATAAACACACATCCTGCGATCAAAGATGCGACCCATAACAATGTCTTTTTCATCGCAGTTATTCTATCAAAAAAGTTAATATGAATCACTTCATATTAACTTTTCTTAACAAATTTATTTCTGCAGGAAGGGCAGGTAATTTCAATTTTACCTCTTCCCTTTGGAACACGCACAATCTGATGACACTTTGGACACATATAATAATGATTATTTCTATCACGCAAAGAATTACGTATTACTTTCCATCTTCTTTGTACAATTGTCTTGAATTCCATATAGTGATCATTCTCAATTCTTCTCTTCACATAGTTTTTAGAAAACATACGATAGATTTCATATGCCATAACTATCATTGAAACAATTGAAAATAAACCAATTCCTGTAATAGAAGCAAGGATACTCAAAATCAGTGAAGTTCCAACAAGTGCTAGACCAAGTGGATCTGCACCATAACGATTCGCAAAGAATCTCTGTAATTTATACTTTATGTTATTCATGTACTGTATCTTACATCAAACATGCCATAGAAATCCATTGACATTGAATATTGATTGTATGATTTTAGAAACCTCCAATTGGAATCGATGGATCCATCTGTGTAACAACTGCCTTATATTGTTCATACACATCCATGCAGTTTGCTAAATGTGCATCATCCATCTGTGGAAATGGAATCACATCAAAGTTACGACAGTTTGCATCAAAGTAACAATACATTAAATCCGTCTTTAAGTCAGATAAGCTGATTTCTATTCTTCCATCTCCATATGTCGTCTTATTGATTGTTAATGCTGCCATTATTTCAATCTTGCTAAGATCATATTGCGCCGCAACAATATTACCCAATGCATAGAAGCAAATCGTCTTTCCATCATTCAGCCACTGTACAGGTTCAATACAATGCGGATGATTGCCAATGATGATATCTGCACCAGCATCTGCCAATTGCTGGGCAAGTGTTGTCTGATGTTCGTTTGGAGATGTCTGATATTCATCACCCCAATGCATTGCTACAAGTACAACATCTGCCATTGTTTTTGCTTGTGCCACTTTATTCAGCATCTCTTCTTCATGACCATCATAACAACTCACATAATATGGCTGTTCTGGCTGCAGTCCATTCATATCATGACAGAACGACAAGAACGCATAGCGAATCCCATTGATTTCCCCAACAGGAATTGCATCATAATCCTCTTGTGAAGTATATGTGCCATTCATCAAGATACCTTCTTTACTCTTCCAGTAATTCACAGAATTCTCTAATCCATACGTATTCATATCCAGGCAATGATTATTCGCTGTCGATACAAGATTAAAACCCAAAGAAAGCATATAATCACCCCAGGATTGTGGACCATTAAATCTAGGATATCCATGAATTCCAAGATCATCCCCACCTAAGATCGTTTCCTGGTTGTAATAGCGAAGATCATAATTCTGTGCAATTGCACCAATACGATCCAGTAAACTAAAAGTGTATGTACCATCCCCATTTGATGCATCTGCTTCAATGGTTGTATGCAGTAAAGCATCTCCAACCATAAACAAAGAAGCACTTGTCGTGACGGGTTCTGGTGTAGGTGTTGGTGTTGCGACAACTTCTGGTTCTTCATTTTTCTTTTCTTCTTGTGGACGATTGAATAGATAATTCAATCCAAACGCAGTGCCTAGTGTTGCCACCACAAACAAAGCCGCAAGTAATGCCAGTTTAAAAGCAATTCCTTTTCTTAATTTTCTTTTTTTCATGATCATTTCCCTTGTTGTTTCTATCTTACCATGTTTGTGGTAAAATTCGTCAATATCAGGATGTAGCTCAGCTTGGTAGAGCACTGCGTTCGGGACGCAGGTGTCATGAGTTCAAATCTCACCATCCTGACTTTTTTATTTCACTTCAATATACAATATTTTTTCTACCACACCTTTTTGTGTACGTAATGTATATACGGCTACGTGATTGCCCGGTTCGTTTGTTGAAAACGTAGAAGGAAGGATCAATTGTCCCTGCATTGTTGAATAGGAAGCAATATATTCCATAGGATCAAAGATATCACCACACTGTAATGTAACGACATCCTGCTTCAATTCTAAATATGGCTTTTCCTGCATATAAGGAAACAATGTCAAAAACAACAAAATCACCCCACTCATAAATACAAGTGGAATCCACTGGTGCATATAATCCCTCTGTACTTTTTCCCCTTTCTCTAATGCAAGACGAATCTTGTGCATCTTTTCAATGGGCATATCACAATGCATATATTTCTTGATCTCTCTTCTAGAAATATGATGTTCCAGTGCAAGTCGTATTTCTCTCATCTGTAAATGATTCCATTCCCTTTGTGCATACACTTTCACATCTTCATTATCCAATCCATGTTTCAACCCTGATGTAATTTCTACCTTCTGTAGATACGTAAACTCCAATTCAAAACAAGACATCAATTCTTTTGCATAGTACATAACAAAACACCTCCCTAATAAGTCAAATGTTTTTTAGCTTAAATAAGCTATTTTTTAAATACTTATTTTGATATAAGCCAATAGGTTATGGATATTTCATGCATCGATGTGCTGAATT
>NZ_JBQHWJ010000023.1:0-27462 GCF_052064035.1 Bulleidia sp. HCP3S3_C9
CAGATGATGGATAAAGTAGCCAAATATATTTTTAAATCTCATCCAATGACCCGCAGACAGATTACGAATGCTTTGAATGCTGCTTTTCCTATTTTTGCTTGTCAATGAATCAGATGGTCAATTATGTTCTTTTTCAAGACTCACTATTTTTGCGTATTGCATGTATATTTCTTCTCTTCACATGGTTTATTGTATCCTTGTTTCGCATTTCAATGCAGAAACCTTTGTTGTATGAACGAATTTCCCACACAAAAATCATCAGTACAATTCAAAAAAATGACAGGTGAAAAAGCCTGTCATTTCGCTTATTTTCCAGGGAAATAATTATTTACACTCTTTCATCCATGCAATCAGTTCATCCACTTCTTCCTCTGTTGTTGCCCAGGAAGTTGCTAAACGAATGAGTGTATGTGTATCATCTGTTTTTGCCCAGAAGCTTGTAGAAACCTTTTCCTGAAATTTCTTTAATACTACATCTTCAAAATTAATAAAGAGCTGGTTTGTATATGTAGGCATATAAACTTCATAGCCATGTTCCGCAAATGCATCTGTAATCTTCTTAGAAAACTCTACTGCTTTCCTTCCAGCTTTTAAATACAGATCATTTGTAAACATTTCATCAAACTGGATGCCTGTCATTCTACCCTTGGCAAGTAAGGCACCACCTTGCTTGATTGTCGTAAAGAAACAAGGAATCAGATTCTGATCAGGAATGACTACTGCTTCTCCAAACAATGTTCCACACTTTGTACCGCCAATATAGAAAGCATCTGCATATTTAGCAAGATCCTTTAAAGACACATCATTATCACTAGATCCTAATGCATACGCCAGTCTAGCACCATCTACATACAGATATAAATGATATGTATCACATACTTTTCGCAATGCTTCCAATTCCTTCTTAGAATACAATGTACCATATTCTGTAGGCTGAGAAATATAGATCATACCCGGCTGTACCATATGTGGATATGTCTCATCACCAAAGAAAGTTTCCATGTAAGATGCAACACTGGAAGCTTCCAGCTTGCCAAGCTTGCCAGGAATCGTAATTACTTTATGTCCTGTTGTTTCAATCGCACCAGCTTCATGCACCGCAACATGACCACTTTCACAGGCAATCACACCTTGATAGTTACGAAGCAATGCTTTAATGACAGTCTGGTTTGCCTGCGTTCCACCAACAAGAAACTCTACTTCCCCATTTTCACAGCCACATGCTTCTTTAATTTTTTCCTTTGCTGAAAGTGAATACTGATCTTGTCCATACCCAACTGTACCTTCCATATTTGTTGCTACAAAACGATCCATAATGGATGGCAAACATCCCTGCATATAATCACACGCAAAATTCAAGCTCATAAAAAAACTCCATTTCTAATAATACAGAATATTATCTTACAAATTCATCAAAAAGGAAGCTTATTTGCTTCCTTCCAAGATTTCTTTCATACATTGAATAAAATATTCATTATTTTCCTGCGTAGATACAGAAACACGATCCATCATATGTGTAGAAATGTGAATTCCCTTTTCAATCAACTGATCACGTACTTCATCATAATCCATATGTGGCTCAAAAAGAATGAAGTTTGTCTGTGTCGGATAAACATCACAACCAAGTTTTCTCAGTTCTTCTTCAATGTATCTAGCACCATCAACAATCTTTTCTTTCTTCACTTTTTACAAGCTGATGAGAAACAATATCTGCAGCACCAGAGTCAATAGAAACAACACATGTTGAAAAATCCATCGCTGAAATATTAAATGTATATTCATCTAAATATACATCTATCGCATGCAATACATCTTGGCGTAGCCAACAAGATTTCCATCTGCATCTAAGTAACAGAATGGTGCCATAGATTGTCCTGTTGCTACCTGAATCACTTCTTCACTTCCGTCAGTACTTTTACTAGAAGAAGCAGTAGAAGATGAACATGCACTTAATGTTGCTGAACACATTACATCAGCCAATAAACTTTTCATCACTTTTGTTTTCACACCAATTTTTCCTGTACCTTTATGTGTACCTGACATCAGTTATTACTGATAGGAAGAGTTTAGTATTACATTCGTATAATTACAAATATATGATAATTATACGAATTATAAGTAATTATTTATGAGATGATTTATGTCAACACAAAGCAAATATGTATCTGCACTATATCAAACAAGAAGTTTTCCTAAAGCCGCAAAGCTTTTATATATTTCTCAACCTGCTTTAAGTAAAGTGTCAATCTCAAAGACTTTGAACAGCTGCCATATATTTCATTACGTCCAGACAGTGATCTGTATTCAAGAAGTGCAACGATTTTTCATCATTATGATGCAGAAGCAAATTATGCCATGTATGTAGATCAAATGATTACAGAATACTTCATGACAAAAAATGGATATGGATATTCAATCATTCGTGATGGAACAGTCAATATTGTTCCAGAAGATAAGAATATACATGATCCATCTGTACTGTATTTCATCCTGGATGATTCTCTAGCAATCAGAGATTTAAATTTCTATTATCGTGACAAAAAATATCTCAATGCTTCTACAAAGCATTTTCTAAAGCAGTTTGATTAATCATCCATATGTTCTGCAACCCATTGTGCATGGGAACATAAACGCGTAACTTCTGATGTTCTTTCTTCGCCAGGGAAGCGAATCAATCCACCTTTGCCTCTTTCGCGCGCTAAAGCCATAATATCTGCACAGTCCTGAACAAAGTCAGCAGCTCTTGGTTTAATAATAACTTTAAATGGAATGATATATAAAGGAATATCATATTCTTTTGTATCTTCTTTCACTTTCCATTCAATATGAGGCAATATCATTGCCATATCAAATTCATGCTGATGTTCATATAAATCCATATATGGAATACGAATAAAGATAACTTTATCTGAAATTCCTTCCTGTGCTGCGAATATATTTAAGTGTCCTGCTAAAAATCCAGATGCAAATCCTTCTCCACAACTCACTGCGATACGATGCTGTTTCATAATCATGCCTCCTGCTACCATTAGTTTATGCAAAAATCTAACAAATGAAAAGTATTTCTTTTCTTCACATTGCATTGTGCTACAATGCAGTTAAAGTGAGGCTTTAACCTATGTTAAAAGACTATATGTATAATGGCAAAGAAACTTTTCATATCCACAAAGTTTCTACAAATGAAACTTCGCATTGTTTATCAAAAGAAGATGCCGAAAAAAAGATGGCTGAAAATGAGAAGAAATTAGATACACTTCAGCAAAAATTATATGCAGATAAAAAGGAAGGGTTGATTGTTGTATTCCAGGCAATGGATGCAGCTGGAAAAGATGGTACCATCGCTCATGTTTTGCAATGCCTTTCTCCACATGGTGTGTATGAAGCTGCTTTCAAAGCACCTTCTTCTACAGAACTTGCTCATGATTTTTTATGGAGAATTGCTCAGCAGGTACCAGCCAAAGGTGAAATTGCAATCTTTAACCGTTCCCACTATGAAGATGTACTGATTGGAAAAGTCAAAGAGCTTTACAAATCACAGGCACATGCAAAACGCATCAAAGAAAGTGAAATCATTGAGCGACGCTATCAAGACATCAAACACTTTGAAGAATATCTCTATCAGAATAACGTTAGAATCATCAAGATTTTCTTGCATGTTTCAAAGAAGGAGCAGGCAAAACGCTTTCTGGCAAGAATTGAAGAACCAGAAAAGAACTGGAAATTCTCCAGTGGAGATGTGGAAGAAAGACAATACTGGGATGCATATCAAGATGCATTTGAAGATGCCATCAACGCAACTTCAACAAAACACTGCCCATGGTACGTTGTACCTGCAGACAATAAATGGTATATGAGATATATTGTATCTGAAATTATTCTGCATACATTAGAAGACATGGATCCACAATATCCAATTGTTACAGAAGAAAGAAAACAGAACTTCGCACAATTAAAAGAACAGCTAGAAAAAGAAATCTCTGAAGAATGAGATTTCTTTTTGTGTGTCCAGAAAAAAAAGAACATGCACGTTTGCATGTCCTTTTCATTCATTACTTGTTTTCAGCAGCGATTGTATTAGCAGCTGTTCTACCAGAAACGAAGATTTCAACGATAGCGTTACCACCAAGTCTATTACCACCATGGATACCGCCAGTAACTTCACCAGCAGCATAGAGACCTTCAATAACATTACCCTTTTCATCTAATACGTGACGGTCAGTATCAACTGTCAAACCACCCATTGTATGGTGTGTAGATGGAGCCATGACACGGATACGTAGTAACTGTCCTTCTAAGGAGTAGTTACCCTTTTCATCCACTGTACCAACTGGAACTGTAGACTGATGCTTTGCTACACCATCACTTGGCTGTTCACCAGCTAAGATAGACTTATCATAAGCTTCAATTGTCTTATAGATATCTTCTGGCTTAGCCTTCATTCCATACTTATCAAGAACCTTCTGAATATCTTCAGCACTCTTTACATAGTAAACTCTGCCTTCAACATCATCATGAGAGATTTCAACAGCCTTATTACCTTCATACTTATCATATGGATATGGGAATGTAATAGCTGTATCTGCATTTGTGAATTCAAGGAATACACCCTGTGCACCTTCTGCAGAAATACCATTCTGGAATTCGCCTAGTGAAAGAACGTCACGTTCAGCAGATTCATCAACGAATCTCTTACCTGTTGTTGGGTTAATATAAACACCATATAAACCATTACCAAATGCCAAGTCACCATTATCTACCCAAGAAATAGGCATCATCTGTGTATAACCTAGACCAGTTGTAGCTGCACCAACATCTTCACCCATCTTGATACCATCACCAACAAGAGAAGATCTGTTTGTTGTCTGTGTTGTCTTTGTGATGTAAGAAGAATCCCAGTATTCATTTGTATCCATTACCTGTTCGATATTAGATGCAAAACCACCAGTAGCCATGATAACGCCCTTCTTAGCCTTCATCGTTACTTCTGTACCATCATACATCTTAGCCTTGACACCAGTTACCTTGCCATTGTCAACAATTAAGCTTTCAGCTTTTGTACGAGTCATGATCTTGTTATCCTTTGCAGTCTTGGATGTATTGAGGATTGTATTTTCTGTTGTAGCGAAATATGTTCCCCAGTTACCAGCTGCTTCTGGTGTACCATCACCATCAAGGTCACCGCCAAGGTTAACGTTTTCTCTATACCATAATGCACCAATTAATGTAATTGTGATTGCATCATTGAACTTTGCACCCTGATCTTCTAACCAAGTCTTGAGTTCAGTACCTTCTGTACAGAACTGCTTCACAAGATCAAAATCACCATAGATCCAGCTCTTCTTATCATGAGACTGTCTTAATCCACCATAGTATGTCTGGAAGATATGCAAATTAACTGTAGAGAACAATGTTAAATCTGTTTCCTTTGCACCTGCAGCAATCTTCTTATCAGCCCAGTCAACATATGCCTGGATTTCTTTCTTTAATGCCTTTAATGTTTCTAAGTATTCTGGATGTACACCAGCTTTACTTACTTCATCGATTTCACCAGGAACATATTCCTTATCCTTGAAGTAATCTTCATCAAATGCATCTTCATTCCAGTTAAGAATTGTCTTTAATGTAGAGAGCTGACCCTGTGCAGCCTTTACCTTGTCATATGTTTTTCCATCATAATCCCACTTTGCACTTGTAGCATCTGGGTTTGCTGGATCCCATACGAGGTAGTTCATAACAGCCTGGAACTGACCACCTGAAACTAATGTGTTACCACCAACTTCAGCATTTTCTTCTAATACAGCAACACTGTCACCATTCTGTGCAGCCTGTGCAGCAGCACCCATACCTGCACCACCAGCACCAACAACTACTACATCATATTCGCCTTCAATTGGATCTTGTGCTTCATGAACAACTGTGTTGCTTGCAAAACCATCTAAATCACTTGCTTTTGCCTGTTCAGCTGCATTTGTTAAAGCATCCTTGAATGCCTTAGATGTAAAAGTAGCACCAGATACAACATCAATACCAGAACCATTTGCTTCCTTTGCATCTTCTGTCAGGATGTCATAAGCAACAGTACCAACATGTGCTGTTTCCTTGCTATCTGTTACTTCGATGTCTTCAATACCATCCTTAGAGAATGTAACACCAAGTGTAACAGGACCATTGTAACCTTCTGCAGTACCTGTGTATGTACCAGCTTCATAAGTTACAGGAACATTTTCGTGTGGTGCACTTGATCCCATAGAATCAACATCTACACCAGCACTCTTTAAAGCTTCTTTTGTTGCGTTGATAATTGCATCAGATGTAATTGTTGCACCAGATACAGTTTCAACATTAGGTGTTTGTGCATCTACGATTGCTGCAGGAATTTTTTCCAATGCAGGATCTGCAATGCCTTCTGTTTCTTGCTGGTCTGTAACCTTAACGCTCTTGATTTCGTTGTTTTCATAAACAACTTCAACAGTTACATCACCATTTTTACCTTCGGCAGTACCAGTAAAAGTATTGCCAGAGCCTTCTTTACCAGAACATCCAGTAACAAGGCCGAGAGCTAATGAAGCTGCAAGCAGGCTTGCACCGCTCACTTTTTCGAACTTTTTGTAGTCCATGTTTTCCCCCTTTTATCGAGATTGTAATTTGTGAAAAATCTCATATAATAATTTAAAACCCTGTATCTGCTACAGAGTCAAGTGCTTATGATAGCGTTTTCATGCATATTCAGGAGGAAATATGAAGATCAATGAATTGTCAAAACTCACCGCAATTAATACAGAAACGATCCGTATGTATCGAAATCTTGGATTTTTACATCCTGAAAAACTAGAAAATGGATACTATGATTACTCCATGCAGGACTATGCATCTATCATTCATTTAAAGAAACTGCGTGCTTTTGATTTTTCTTTGCAGGATATCCATGAATCTGAGCATTTAGATTCTCTCGAGGAATATCTTTCGCGTTTTAAAAAAGTTGAAATTGAATTACATAAAGAAATAGAAAGCATTCAAAAAAAAATTGATTTCATTCATTTTGAAATGGAACATGTTTTATCAACTATGTCTACGTATGATGCCAATGTATCATTAAATCAATCCGTAGATACTAAAATTGATATTTATCCACCGTTTGAGACGAATCAGCTTGTTGATCCTACTACATATAGTAACTATTTTCTTTATACAACAACACCAATCTTCATTTCAAAAGACATCTTAAATGGAGACATTAAAGATGAAATCATTGAAACAAAAGTAGGCATTGGCACATATCTTTCTATCTATCAGAAAATGCATGTTGAAATCCCAGATAATGCAATTACAATTCCCAACGGTTTATGTATTACACAGATCGTATATATGAAAGATCTCACACATATCAATATTTTAGATATTGCCCCAATGATAAACTATGCTAAGAAACTAAACAAGAAATTCATTTCAGATACAACAGGGTATCTTGTTGGAGTTACATATGAAGATAAGGATCCTGTCTATATCATGCGTATTCGTGCATGTATTGAAACAAATGATGTGATCAGCAGTACAAGAATCCGTTAATATATACTAACTTCTTCAGATTTTCTGTCTGTATTTCTTTCTTTTATAGTATACTTAACCGGTATATTTCAAGGAGGAATCATGGCAAATAGAAGTTATAAAAGCATATTGCATAATAAAAAAGAATTGCATGAAGAACATTCCACGCATGTGGAAGAAATAAAAGAAGAACAAGCAACGGAAGCTGCAGATACAACTGTTGAAAAAATTTCTGAAGAAAAAAATGTAGAAGAAACAAAAGAAGAACAGGAAACAGAAGCTGCAGATACAACTGCAGAAAAAGTTTCTGAAGAAAAACCTGCAGAAAAGAAATGCTTCTTTTCCTTTCTTAAACCAGGTGAAAATAGAAAGAAAGTCCCATTTATTCTTTTCTCTTTCCTTTCTTTATCTATCACAATGTTGATTTCTGAATTCATCTTTAAAGTCATTGAGTTTGGATTCACATTGGATTTATCAGTTCTAAGAATCACATTATTCTCCTTTGGATTTGCGGGAATACTTGCGACAATCTTATCTTTTTTCCCATTGAAAGTATCTCGCATTCTCAATACTATTTTCTGTTTTATCTTGCCAGTCTATGCATTATTCCAGATTGGCATTCATAACATGATGCATTCCTATGCAACACTCAAAACAGCTGGCGGTCTAGCTGGTGCAATGGTTTCATATGTACTTCAATACATTCGTCAGATGCCTCCACTGTACTGGCTCATGATTTTAATCCCACTCTCCTATGTCTTGATTCAAAGAAAATTCTTTGAACTATACCAATCGAAAAACTACAAGAATACAATTCTTGTCCTTGTCAGTGCATTAGCATTAGATGAATGTGGTTTATTACTCACATCTGTGTATGGAGACTGGGAACAGTACACATACCCAACATTCCAGGAACGTGCAGTTCGTGAATATGGTATTGAAAGATTCCTGCTCAGAGATATCGCAACGATTTTCACAGAAAAAGAAGCAACATTACAAGAAGAACAACAATACACAAAAGTTGACAGCACACGAAAAATTGACGATACAAAGTGGCAAAAATTATCAGATGCAGATGATAATGAAACACGTAAAAAAGTAGACAGCTACTTAATGAATCAGAATATTGAAGGTTACAATGAAAAAACGGGTTTATTAGATGGCAAGAATTTAATCTATGTCATGATTGAAGCCTATGACTATATTGGTATGGATCAAGTATTGACACCTACCCTCTATAAAATGATGACACAAGGCTGGAACTTCTCACATCACTACACACCTAAATTTGATACGGGAACTTCTGATTCAGAACTCATTTCGGAAACATCTCTTGTTCCTCGAAGAGATACAAACGTATATGCAGAGTTTGCGGATAATACATGGACAAATTCCATCTTCTCTTTGTTTAACGCTGCAGGCTATTCTACACATGCCTATCATAACTGGTCCGATGAATTCTATCCTCGTAAAGAAATGATGAAAAGTCTAGGATGTGAAGATTATGAAGACTGGACAGATTTCAAAAAAGAATATGGTGAAGATATCACAATTCCTGGATGGCAGTCTGATTATGACTTATTCAGATTCACTACAGATAAATTTATCAATGAAGATAAGTTTATGACAATGTATATTACATCTTCAACACATTTCCCATATAACACAAACTGGGATGTTTTAGGAAATAAATACTTAGATGAGATCAACAAAGTTCATCCAGATTATCCAGAAGATGTAAAACATTATATTTCAAAGGCTATGGAACTAGATAAAGGTATGGAATACCTTCTAGAAACTTTAGAAGAAGCTGGAAAACTAGATAATACCGCAATCGTATTCTTCGCGGATCATCATCCATTGAATATGGATTTGAGTTATCTCTATGACTGCACACCAGCAATTGATGATGATGGTACAACCATTGATCGAAGTGAAGGGATGAATGAATTCCGTTCTCCTCTTGTCATCTATTGTCCATCTATTCTAGGAGACGAAACATTCACTGACGTTACAAGTACATATGATATTTTACCAACAGTATTAAATCTTTATAACTTGAACTATGATCCTCGCTTCTATCTTGGTACTGATTACTTCTCACAGCAGGAATCCATCGTTTATTTTCCAGATGGTGACTGGACAACAAACAAAGGAACATACTATGCCGCAACAAATGAATTTGTACCTGCAGATGAGAGTGTAAGTGTTGATGATTCCTACATCACAAATAACACTGCCAGAGTCAACAATGCATTCAATATTTCATTGATGATCTATCAGACAGATTATTTCAAGTATCGTTCTGAAATCACAACACCTGATTCTTCTTTAAAAAACTTCATGATCGTTCAAGATCCTGAAACAGGAGAATCCATTCAGGTAGAAGCTACCGCAACACCTGAAACAAGTGAATAGTTAAAAAATGGTTGAACCAATTTGTTCAACCATTTTTATATTTATCTAGCACGTTTCCAAGTTGACTTGGAGAACAAGATAAGAATTGGCATAATTTCAAGTCTACCTGCCAACATATCAAATGTCAGTATGATCTTAGAAAACATTGAGAAAGATGCAAAGTTACTGACTGGCCCTACAAGAGATAAACCAGGACCAATATTATTGACTGTTGCCATAACTGCAGAGAAATTTGTTTCAAAGTCAAATCCATCTACAGAGATCAAAAATGTAGAAGCCATAATCAAGAATACATACACAATCAAATAGGATGAAATATTATTTACAATACTTTCAGGCATGGGACGGTTGTTATATTCAATGACTCTTACTTCACTTGGATGCAAAAACTTATGTACATTTCTCCTTAATGTCTTCCATAAGATAACAAGACGAACCTGTTTAAATCCACCACCAGTACTACCAGCACATGCACCAGCAAACATGCATAACAGAACAATCGTATGTGCCATTGACGGCCATTGATTATAGTCTGTTGTTGCATACCCTGTCGTTGAAATAATCGTTCCAACCGTAAACGCTGCATCTCTTAAGCAATCACCATATTGTTTATAGAATGGTAATGCCGTAGCAAACAATCCAACAATTGCCAAGAAAACAACGGAAATAAAACAGATAAATTCTTCATCTTTTAATGCTTCTTTTGCTTTTCCTGTCAAAATCAAGAAATAAACAGAGAAGTTAACAGAAAATAACAACATGAATACTGTAGTGATATTGATTGCTGCATGGCTGTAAGAAGCCATAGAATCTGCTTTCACACCAAATCCACCAGTACCAGCTGTACCAAAAGCAATACATACCGCATCAAACACAGGCATTTTACCAATAACAATCAATAACAACACATCAATAACTGTCAATGCCGCATAGATACTATAAGTGATTTTGGCAGTATCTTTCATCTTTGGAACAATTTTTCCAGAAACTGGTCCAGGAGATTCTGCGCGCATGATATGCATTGTAAATCCACCATTCTTGCCGCCAACAGAAACGATTGCAAGCAAGAACACAAGAATTCCCATACCACCAACCCAGTGGCTGAATGATCTCCAGAACAGCAAGCTATATGACATCTCTTCTACATTTAGAAGAATCGATGAACCAGTTGTTGTAAATCCAGATACCATTTCAAACATTGCATCTACAAAGTGAGGAATTTCATTTGAGAACACAAATGGAAGACATCCAATTGCACTCATAACGATCCATGTTAAACCTGTTGTTACAAGTCCTTCACGAGCAAAGAAATGACCTCTTTGATAATTTTTTGTGATGATGAACAGCAATCCAACACACAAGAACAGAATGGCATACGTTACACAAAATCCATACAACGCATTCCATTCTTGCTGATACAATGCAATTCCAACAGATGGAACCATTAAAGCTGCTTCAATCAACAAAATGTAAGAAATAATACGTAATACAAATTTAAAATTCATATGATTCAATCCTCAAAAATATCATTGATTTGATGAATTGTTGTTGTTTCATCAGAAAGAATGACAATAATATCTCCCTTTTCTAATGTAGAATCACCATTAGGAATCTGGAACAAATTACCTCTAGCAATAGAATTGATCAAGATATTCTTTTTAATATGAAGATCTTTTAAAGGAATTCCTAAATGTTTTGTTGTTTCATCAACACGGAATTCAGATGCATCAACGCGATCTTCTGCAATTCTATGAATTGTTAAAGCAGCGCCCTGCTTATTCTGAATTGCACGTACATAACGAACAATATGCATTGATACAAGATTCTTTGGAGAAATCACAGAACCAAGATCCAATAAATCTGTCAATGCATTGATTCTTCCTCTTCCAAGCTTTGTAACGACAGTAGGAATCTTCTTCTGTCTTGCCATAATCGAAGAAACCATATTGATTTCATCAATACCTGTTAATGATACAAAGGCATCATAATCTTCAAGATCTTCACTGTCTAATACAGAATGATCCGAAGCATCACCATGAATGATCGTAGCTTTTGGGAGCAATCCGGCAAGCATTGTGCAAGTTTCTTCATCCTGTTCAATGATTGTTGAACGAATGCCAGATTCTTCAAGACTCTTTGCAAGATAATACGCAATTCTGCTTCCTCCAGCAATCAATACATGTCCAACAGGTTTCTTTACAACACCAATATTATTTAATAATGCATGTAATTCCTGATCTGTACCTGTGATATATAAACGATCATTTTCTTTTAATACTGTATTACCATCTGGCAATATGATTTTGCCATCTCTTAAGATTGCAGAAATCAATACCTGTGCCTGTACACGTTTATGTAAGTCTGCCAGTCTGATATCCTTGATTCTAGAAGTTGATTCAATTCTAAGTTCAGCAATTTCTGCTCTAGACTTCGAGAAGTGTTCAACTTTATTAAATTCTGGAAGCTTCAATAAACTAGCAATTTCAATTGCAGCTTCTCTTTCAGGATTAATTACAAGTGACAAATGAAAGTGATCACTCAACTTCAATAAACCAGAAACATATTCAGGATCTCTAACTCTTGCGATAACATGTACATCTTGATTTAATGCACGTGCAGTCATACATGCCAATACATTGACTTCATCTGCACTTGTAGCCGCAATAAAAACATCCGTTTCATTGATACCAGCTTCCTCTAATGTTTCTACAGTTGCTGCATTTCCTTCATATGTAATAACATCATATCGATTACTGATTGTTTCTAGAACAATTGGATTTTTATCGATCAATGTGATTTCATATCCATCAGCACTTAATTCTTTTGTTAATGTCTTGCCGACTTTACCAGCTCCTGCAATGATTATTTTCATTCCATTCCCTCTTATTTTTCAATCTCTGTAAATTGTATAGTCATCTGTAACAAAAGACAACCTGAAAAGAGGTGTTTCCACCTCTTATGCTTATTTCTTCAGTTTATTGAACAAAGGTTCAACTGCTTTCAAGAATCCTTTCCAATATGGAGGATACGCATCATATCCACGATATTCAAGACCTTCATCCCAGTTAATATCAATACCAAGTTCCCATTCATTGTTATCCAATTGATTCTGTCCATTATTTTCAGGAATATATTCTTTATTCCAGTCTAATAGATAGAGTTCATTAAATAACCAGTCTTTCAAGCGCGTCCAGTCTTCTTTGCTTAGTACGTCTGCAACTTTATCAAAACTGCCTTCATTTACATCATATACTTCATATACACAAGATCCATCTTTTTCCTGAATCATTCTTAAACGAACACTTCCACTGACAATATCTCCATAACGGAATCTTAAGCCAGTCACTGCATCTACCATAGGAATTCCTTCATCAGATAAAGCAACTCTGCCAAATGAATTCTTACAGTTGTTACAAACAAAGTATTCACTATGTTTTTCTACATCTTTACTTCCACAATGTGGACAAATTAATTTCTTAGCCATATTTCTCCTTTCAGTGACACGCTTTATTTTAACGCATCTATTTCATATCTGCATCATTTGTTTGATTTTTTGAAAGCTATATAGAAAGTAAGTAATTTCTACAATTGCGACGTCACTTAAATTGAATAATACTTCCAATATTTGTGCAAACATTATCGGAACACTAAAGAAAAATATGTTTTTCCATAGAGAACCTTCACACATTTAAATAC
Organism: Bulleidia sp. HCP3S3_C9; assembly: GCF_052064035.1. Lineage (NCBI taxonomy): Bacteria > Bacillati > Bacillota > Erysipelotrichia > Erysipelotrichales > Erysipelotrichaceae > Bulleidia > Bulleidia sp. HCP3S3_C9. The sequence continues at coordinate 13,660 of NZ_JBQHWJ010000023.1, forward strand.
TTTGTTTCATTTTTCCATCCCTCAATCGTACAAACTATTGTAGCCATTCTTTATAAGGCATAAAGAAAAACTTTCCAGAAAGATGGAAAGTTAATTTGTTTTTAGTAATTTATCTCTATTTTTCGCAACAAGCAATGTAATTGCCACTTCAATTACAAATGCAAATACCATGAATAAATACTGCCCATTTGCCAGGAAATGTCCTGCCATGCAATTTAATAACACCTGAATCCAGCTGCTTGCCGCAACCGCAATCGAAAATTCCTTCGCTGTGATTGTTGTCTGTGCGGATAGGTATGGAATGATTCCATTGGGAACCCCTGGAACCATACATGCAATTGCCACAACAAAGATCTGATGTCCCTGGTTGATTTTCTGAATAATCCAGTTTTCTTTCTCCCCTTCTTTATGAATCAGTGTCGCAATATTCTTTTTAAACAGTCTTCCAATCGTAAATGCAATCACATTTCCACTGACAAATCCTATCCAACATACAATAAAGCTCCTCCACCATCCATAAATCAAAGCACCTGCTACTTGAATAACCATAGAAGGAAACACAATTGATACGACCTGCATTACACAAATCAGCCAAAGTACAACAAATCCGCCAACCGTTGACTGTGCTTCCAAATATGCTTTCAACTCTTCCTGATCGCCATGTTCCAATAAATGAAACAACTCAACAATTTGATTCCCAAATGTTTTATATACGATATATGCCATAAAAACCACAACACATATCATCAATAAGATCAATGTATTTTTTCCTGTCTGTTTTACCTTTTTTGCCATAAACTAACCTGAATTGCCTAGGGAATATAGCATATTTCTTAAGAAATATCACAACTTTTCTTAAAAATATATATAAAAATTAAAAATTGTATACATAATCCAAATCTTTGACAGTTCTATTTTCATGAATTCTATTCTCTCATTTTCATAACATATGAAAATATGTGTATCCATTTCAAGTACATTTACATATTTGTTTTCAAAATAAATACAGTATAATATAGAATGGTTGGGTCTATTGGTTACTTTTGTCATATATGAGGATATAGGAACAATTGATAATATTATGGTATTTTTCTTACTGCCTGCACCATACATTGATAGATCACCTATTCAGAAAGGATGAACTATAAATAGTTCAATTAAGGTTAAATGGACAATTCTAAAAAAATTAAATGGTATGCCTTATCCTTTATGTGTTTCTCAACACTTTGGGGATTCGGTAATGTCGTTAATGGTTTCATGTACTTTAACGGCATACAGGTTATTTTCTCATGGTTAATGATGTTTGCATTATACTTCATTCCATACGCATTAATGGTAGGAGAACTCGGCTCTGCATTCAAAAACAAAGGTGGAGGCGTTACATCCTGGGTACAAGAAACAGCTGGAAGTAAACTTGCATATTATGCAGGATGGACATATTGGGCAGTACATGTCTCTTATATCGCAAGTAAATGTTCCAGTGGTTTAAAAGCTATTTCATGGCTGGTATTTAGAAACGCAGAAACATATGACTCTTTCCCAACACGTTACATTCAGATTGCGGCATTGATCGTACTAATCGTATTCTGCTATATCGCTTCTAAAGGTTTGAACCCACTAAAGAAACTGGCAACACTTGCTGGAAGCAGTATGTTCGTACTCAGTATTCTTTACATCATTTTGATGTTTGGTGCTCCAATCATCAATCCAAATGGTGGATATGTATCCATGGACTGGTCAATGAAGAATCTCATTCCAAGCTTCAATGTTGAATACATCACAAGCTTATCCATTCTTGTGTTCGCTGTTGGCGGTATTGAAAAGATTTCTCCATATGTAAATAAGATGGAAGGTAATCCAGCAAAGCAATTCCCTAAGTCAATGATCTTTGCGGCTGTCATGGTTGTAATCTGTGCTTTATTCGGTACGATTGCTATGGGTATGATGTTTGATCCAGAAATCATCAATGCTAGTGCAGAAATCAAGAGTTCTTATATTTCTAACGGTGCTTACTGGGCGTTCCAGAAGCTGGGCAACTATTATGGTGTGGGCGATCTATTGTTGATCATCTACGCTGCAGCTACCGCAATCGGACAGTTTTCAACACTTGTCATTTCTATCGATGCGCCATTAAGAATGTTATTAGGAGACGAAAATTCTTCTCAATATATTCCTAAGACATTACTCAAGCAGAATCAAAATGGTTCTTACGTTAACGGTATCAAGATGGTAGCATTACTTTCTGGTGCAATCATCCTTGCACAGATGACAGTTCCAGGAGCTGCTGCAGTTCTTACACAGCTCAACAAGCTCAATTCTGTATGTATGCCATTCCGATACATCTGGGTATTCTTTGCATATATCATGCTTAAAAAGGCAGGAGATGCATTTTCTCAAGAATATCATTTTGTAAAAGGTAAAACACTTGGTATCATTATTGGTGGCTGGTGCTTCTTTGTTACTCTGTTCTGCTGTATTACAGGTGTATATTCAACAGACATGAAAACAATGATTCTAAATATCTGTACACCAGTTGTCTTGATTGTTCTTGGTATGATCTTACCAATAATTCGTCAAGCACAGGATAGGAAAGAAAAAGGCAACTAAAATGAACGAAAAAACAGTATCCGAAGAGTTATTTCAATTTATTCAAAACAGTCCAAGTATGTTTCATTCCATTCAAACAATGAAGGCTTACTTAGACGAAGCAGACTTTACATATCTTCCAGAAAACACAACATGGAATCTTGAAAAAGGAAAGAATTACTACACAATTAGAAATCATTCCAGTATCATCGCATTCCAGGTTGGTTCTTCTTTAGACAACTATCATTTCCAGATGTGTGCGTCTCATAGTGATTCCCCTACATTCAAAATCAAGAATGTACCTGAATTAAAGGGACAAGGAGACTACTTAAGATTAGATGTTGAAGCATATGGCGGCATGATTGATGCAACATGGTTCGACCGTCCATTAACAATTGCTGGTAGAGCTCTTGTTAGAAATGGCAATACAATTGAAAACAAGCTTGTATACATCGATAAAGATCTATTATTGATTCCAAATGTTGCAATCCATCTCAATCGTGATGTAAATAACGGTGTTCACTTCAATCGCCAGATTGATCTATGTCCTCTATTCTCTTGCGGCAAAGCAAAAGAAGGAGACTTTAGAAAGATGATTGCGAATGAATGTGGTGTGAAGGAAGAAGATCTTCTTGGTACAGACTTATTCTTAGTCAATCGTCAAAAGCCATGTATCTGGGGATATAAGGATGAATTCATTTCATCTGCTAAGTTAGATGACTTGCAATGTGCATTTACAACACTCAAGGCATTCTTAGCTTCCAGAAACGATCATGACATCAATGTATTTGCTTGTTTTGATAACGAAGAAGTTGGTTCGAACACAAAGCAAGGTGCAATGTCTACATTCCTCAAAGATACACTGACACGTATTAACTTTGACCTTGGCTTCACACAAGAAGATTACTTCAAGGCAGTTTCTAAATCTTTCCTTGTTAGTGCGGACAATGCACACGCTGTACATCCAAATCACCCAGAAAAGACAGACACTGTAAACTGTTCCTACATGAACAAAGGTCTTGTCATCAAGGAAAGTGCAAACCAGAAATACACAACAGATGCATTCTCAAGATCTGTAATGATGCAGATTTGTCATATGGCAAATACACCATTCCAGACATTTGCAAATCGATCTGATTCTGCAGGTGGTTCCACACTTGGAAATCTTTCTAACACACAAGTCAGTGTTCACGCAGTAGATATCGGTTTACCACAGCTATCCATGCATTCAACATATGAAACTGCAGGTATCGAAGATACAGTTACAACAATTGAAGCATTGACAAAGTACTATTCAACAGATATTGATATTACAAATTTTGAATGCGTTAACTTTCGTTAATCAATCAAAGTTCCATGTATAAGATTTCTTAAAAAAGCAGTAGACGATTACTGCTTTTGAATTGTACAATACTATAAGCAGTAGAGAGGTGATGCAAAGTGACAGAAGTAAAAAAACATGCATATTGGATCCACTTCAAAAGAGAAGACAAAGAATCCATCAATGGATTTGTTTATCTCCCACAATGCACTTGTTCAAATTGTGAACAACGTGTCAATTACGAAAAACCAATTTGTCCATATTGTGGGGCAATCATGGATGCAGAAGCTCCAAAAGATACAACAGAGCACTCGTAAGAGTGCTTTTTTCATAAAAAAAACATCCACTTATTTAAAAGATTTTGTCATAGTCTGCTTACGAAACTGCAATGGCGTTAACTGCGTTGCTTTTTTAAATTCCTTCATAAAATGCCCAAGATTATTAAACCCACTTTCCAGGCACACCTCCATCACTGGAAGTTCTGTTGTACTCAGCAATGTTGCTGCATGATGAATACGATAGTCATTAATATAAGAAATTGGCGTTTTTCCAAGTGCTTTTTTGAAAAAACGGCAGAAGTATTGTTCATTCATTCCCACAAGGGCACTTAGCTCCCCAAGTGTTAATTGACGCTGATAATTTTGATGAATATAGCTGATTACACGTTTCAGCAGTTCTACTTGTGGATTATGTTGTGGATTATTTGAAGTCAGTAATGCATATTCCGCAAGAATTCCAAGAATACTTAATAGTGCAGCTTTTACCTGTAATTGAGAAACAGGATTTTCAATTGTAAACTGATCACGACAAGCATGATTTTCTCTAAAAAATACCGAACGAATTTTCAAAAATTCCTGTTGAACCTGTGCAAATGCTGGATGTTCAGAAGCAAGAAAAGACGGGAAAGAAAGTTTATGTTCCAATAGAGGAAGCATAAATTGTTCCTGTACAAGATCTAAAGTCGCAAATGAAAGTAAATCTGCAGAGAATACAACAGCCTGTTCCTGATATCGATCTGAATCAGAAACCAATGCATGTAATTCTCCACTGTTGATAAAGCAAAAACATGGACTTTTAAGATGTGTTATATTCATATTGATATCAACCTGATAAGAATCCTCTTCTAGATAGATAATCTCAATCTGTTCATGCCAATGATGCTTTACGACATATGAAAAACCAGACGAGTCATTTTCATGCATCGCCTGGTAAAAGGCACATGGAAAACTAAAGTTTCCATGTTGCCTTGTTTCTTTTAAAGATGAAGGGAATGTTTTATCTTTCATTCATGTAGAATAACACGTGCTTCATATGGTTGCAACTTTCCAGCCTTATGCATTTTGTAATTAGAAATCAATTCCTTTGCATCAGGATCATCACAAAGATTACAATCCTGCTCATGATCAGTAAAGTTACAGACAACAGTTAATATCTGCCCATCAAGAAGGCGATGATATGCATAGATAGATTCACTATCTTCCAGCAATCCCTGGAATGTTCCATAGACAATGATCGGAAGTGCATGACGCAAACGAATCAATTTCTGATAATAATGGAATACAGAATCAGGATCTGCTAATGCAGCCTTAGCATTGATTTCTGTATAGTTTGGATTTACATTGATCCATGGAGTGCCATCTGTAAAGCCAGCATTTTTAGAATCATCCCACTGCATTGGTGTACGTGCATTGTCACGACCAATTTCCTGTAGATAACGCATCATATCTTCTGCCTTTACCATTCCACTATCTACGTATTGATGGAAAGCATTGAAACTTTCGATATCACGATAATCTTCTAACTTATCAAAGTAAACGTTTGTCATGCCAAGTTCTTCACCTTGATAAATATATGGTGTCCCTTTCATCATATGCAGACAAGTCGCAAGCATTTTCGCAGAAACAACTCGATATTCTTTAGAATCATTACCAAAGCGCGAAACTGCACGTGGCTGGTCATGATTATCAAGATACAGGCTATTCCAGGCTTTTCCTTCCAGTTCATACTGCCATTGATTCATAACACGACGGAAATCTTTTAATTGTGGCTTTTGATCAGTCCATTTACCAATCGGCCCACTCACAAGATTGACATGTTCAAACTGGAATATCATTCCCAGTTCACTTCCATCATTATTTGCATATTTTTTTGCTTCATCAATCGTAACACCACTTGCTTCACCAACTGTAAGCAAATCATAATGAGAAAGTACACGCTTGTTCATTTCTTTCAAATATTCATGAACACGTGGACCGTTACATACATATGGCGCAAGACTGCCATATAATCCATCTTCAACTGGTCCATCCGGGAAAGACTGCACCTTTGAAATCATACTGATAACATCCATACGGAATCCGTCAATCCCTTTTTCACACCACCAGTTCATCATGTCAAAAACTTCATCACGAACCTTTGGATTTTCCCAGTTCAAATCTGGCTGTTTTTTGGAAAAGCAATGCAGATAGTACATGCCTGTACGTTCATCTTTCTCCCATGCAGAACCACCAAACCAGGAACCCCAGTTGTTTGGTTCTTTGCCATCTTTTCCCTCTTTCCAGATGTAATAATCACGATATGGATTTTCTTTAGAACTGCGGCTTTCAACAAACCATGCATGTTCATCTGAAGTGTGATTTACCACAAGATCCATTACAATTTTAATATTGTGACGATGGGCTTCTAGAAGCAGGCGATCAAAGTCTTCCATTGTTCCAAAATCGTCCATGATATTACGGTAATCAGAAATATCATATCCATTATCATCATTAGGTGATTTGTAAACTGGAGAAAGCCAGATAACATCTATTCCAAGTGTCTGTAAATAATCAAGATGTGCTATGATACCATTTAAATCACCAATACCATCTCCATTGCTGTCAGCAAAACTGCGGGGATAAATCTGATAAATGACTGCTTCTTTCCACCATGCTTTTTTCTCTTCTGTCATAATTGCCTCCTGTATAGTTTCAAAATGTGTTTGTCAGTAACACAATTCTTCTTTGTTCATTTTCACTTTAACTTTTCAAAAGCAATTATTCTACTGTTAATATGACACAAAACTACGGTATTTTGACTTTTTTTAAAACTTCTTTCTCATAGCATAAAAAAAGATGCAATTTTGCATCCCATTTATGGATTACATTGTCCACAAGGCGTATAACCTTCTTGTATAATTTCATCTCTTGTTAAACTAGAGACTTCTTTATTATGTTCTGCCATTTCATTGACGCTTTCACAATCCATTGTATGAAATTTTTTGCTTCTCGTATTCAATACATAACCGCTTGTTACCTTTTGTGTTTCCTGTACCTGTGATTGTTTTTCTGTTTCAAAAGAAATATTCTTTCCATCCGTTCTGCACGTAATCGTACCTTGCTGATCCGTACGATAAATAGCACTACCAACCTCTTTTAATCCATCTAACGTTTCACTATGCGGATGTCCATACACATTATCTTTCCCACACGAAATCACAGTATAGGATGGCGATACTGCATGCAGCCATGCACTAGAAGCTGCATTATAGCTTCCGTGATGTCCTGCTTTCAATACATCTACATTCACTTCATCAAAATGATTATACAGAATCAGCTGTTCTTCCATCTGTTCTGCATCCCCTGTAAATAAAAATGAAACATCTTTATAATCCATACGCAAAACAATAGAATTATTATTTTCTTCATTGGGAAGAATATCTGTAGGACCTAGCACTTGCAGCGTTGCTTCTCCTAATGGAAATGTATCTCCATCATTTACTACATTGACCGCAACATCTTTTTCTTCTGCCTTGTTTAGAAATTTGTTATATGTTGTATTTTCACTTTCTGTATATGGAACGAGTATTTGCTTGCAGTCTGCTGCTTCTAAAGCTGCACTAAGCCCGCCAACATGATCAGCATGAGGATGTGTTGCGACAACATACGATAGTGTATCAATCCCTTTTTCTTTTAAAATCGAATAGATTTTCTGCGACTGGCTAGATAATCCACCATCAATCAGCATTGCTTCACCATCATCAACAATCAATGTTGAATCCCCTTGCCCAACATCAATAAAGTAAACTTCTAATCCATCACTGACTTCTTCATTTGCGTGATATTGTCTGTATCCTGCAGTTAAAAGCAATAGACTTCCAGCCAGCAAGCTAAATATATGTTTCTTTTTTTTCATTCCATTATTCTAACAAAAAAGAGAGGAATGTTCCTCTCATAAATGTAATATTGATGTTGCAATTGTAAAGTAGATCAAAAGTGATAAAGCATCAATGATCGTTGTAAGCATTGGAGAAGCCACAACAGCTGGGTCTAGACCTGTTTTAGAAACAATCAGAACTAAATTACTTGCGATAAATTTAGAAAAGAATACAGAGCATACAATTGTCAATGAAACAACTGCAGCAACTAAGATTCCAATCTGATCAAAGAATACACACTTCAAGAACACCGCAGAAGCCAATGTGATTCCACACATCACACCAACACGCAATTCTTTCCACACAACTTTCGCATAGTCTTTAAATGTAATTTCTTCTAGAGATAATCCACGCACAACTTCTACAGAAGCTTGCGATCCAGCATTACCACCTGTATCCATTAACATTGGGATATAGGCTGTTAATACAACATATTTGCTTAATGCAGATTCAAATGAAGTAATGATTCCGCCTGTAAAGGTTGCAGAAATCATCAACAGTAACAGCCATGGAATTCTCTTTTTCCATGTTTCAACAACAGTTGTTCTCAGATATGGCTTGTCATTTGGAATGATGGCATTCATCTTATCGATATCTTCTGTTGCTTCTCGTTCCATGATATCCATGATATCGTCAACCGTAATAATACCAACCATACGGTTTTCTTTATCTACAACCGGCAAAGCAGTAAAGTCATATTTTTTAAAGATCTGTGCAACGTGTTCCTGATCATCACCTGTTGTACAAGATACAACATCCTCATGCATGATATCAGAAATCAATTCCTCTTTAGAGCGAATGATAAGATATCTTAATGCAACCGTACCAATGAGTTTTCTCTTACCGTCTAAAACATAACAAACATTAACTGTTTCAGAATCTTTCCCTAATTGACGAACACGATTGATTGCATCACGCACTGTCATAGATGCTTTCAAGTCTACAAATTCAACGGTCATAATTGAACCAGCAGAATCTTCTGGATACTGCAGAAGATGATTAACATCTTTTCTAGTTTCACTAGAAGCATATGCTAGAATTCTTTTAACGACATTCGCAGGCATTTCTTCCAGTAAGTCAGTCGCATCATCTGCGTACATATTATCGATGATAACACCAGCTTCATGATCACTTAATTGTGTAATGATATATTGTTGAGAATCATCTTCTAATTGTGAAAAAACATCTGCAGCTAATTCCTTTGGGAATAAACGGAAGATCTTCAGCATATCTTCATCTTCCATTAGCTGTAGAATCACAGCAAGGTCACTTTCGTTCATATCCTGTGCCATTGCCCGTAAAGCAACAAATTTTTTCTCTCTTAAAAAGCCTCTGAAAACTTCGAGGTCTTTCTCGTAATTTTTTTCCATATATAGTTCCTCCAAAGATGATTATGATTGTGATGTAACGGAACATCGTCTGTTGTATTCGCATATATCGGACTACATTGACTCATAAAACCACCTCCTTCAAAACCTCTAAAACAAATAATAACTGCCTCAGATTGAAAGTCAAGAAAAAAGGTGATGCTTCACCACCTTTTTACAAACAATTTTTATAAATATTCACAATGTCTTCTACAGTAAGAGGAACATATGCATTTGCTAAACGATCATTACGATTTGCATGCTTTGCCATTTCCTCAAAATACTCATCAGTAATATTCAATTCAGTTAATGTAGAAGGAATACCACAATCTTTGAAGAACTGTTCTAGAGCATCAATAGAATGCTGAATCAGTGCATCTTCATCTTCACCATCCAGGCCCATAACATTTTTCGCAAACTTCACAAATCTTTCTTTGCATGCAGGATCCTTCTCAACAATATAACGCATCCATCTAGGTGTTAAAATTGCAAGACCAACACCATGTGTGATGTCATAATATGCACTCAATTCATGTTCCATTGCATGACAAGGCCAACCAGTAGATGCTTTGCCATATTCAGGAATACCAGAACATGCAATGGAAGAATCTGCCATCAAATTTGCACGTGCAGAATAATTATCTGGTTCTTTCAATGCAATTGGTAAATTCTTCATAACAGACTTCAATACTGTTTCTGCAATTCCATCTGCCAGATCACTATCCATTGTTTCAGAAAAATAACCTTCAAAAATATGAGACATAATATCTGCAGAACCTGCAGCTGTCTGATATTGAGAAACTGAATATGTATATGTTGGATCACAGATCGATACACTAGGGAATGTATATGTATTTCCTAATTTTTCTTTTGTTTCCAGATTAGAAATAACTGCACCATCATCATATTCACTTCCCGTAGCACTTAATGTCAATACATCTACCAAAGGCAAAGCTTTTCTATGGCCTTCATGTGTTTTTGCCATTTGCCATAAATCCCCTTCATAGTAAGCACCACAGCAGATTGCTTTCGCACAATCGATTGTACTGCCGCCACCAACTGCTAACACAACATCAATATGATGTTCTTTACATAAAGAAGCACCTTTTTCTACAGAAGTTATTCTAGGGTTTGGTTCAATGCCACTGCATTCAACAACGTTATACCCGCCATTATTTAAGATTTCCATAACAGTGTCATACAATCCACTTCTTTTAATGGATCCGCCACCATACGCAAGCAATACATTCTTGCCAAATGACTTTAAAGCTTCATCTAAGTGAGAAATTGATCCCTTTCCAAAATAAATCTTTGTTGGAATATCATGAGTAAAATTCAACATATAAACACCTCTATCTTTCAAACAGAATTCTAGCACACCAAAAATAAAGACAGTAGCAATTTGCTTACTGTCTCTGGATTTTCTGTTTTAAGTAATTCCGCAGATTTTGATCTGTACAATAGATATAACAGCCTTTCATGCCTCTTGTCATTAATGTACGATATGTATTCTTAATGATTTCATCCGCTTTTTCTTCAGCTTTGCAATGGTCTTGCTTATCTAGTTTTTTGATACCTTTTATTGACTGGTCTGTTTTTGCGCGTTTTGAAACATCCGTAACAATATGATGATTCTCATAGCGCATATCATCCCCGATAATCAATCCAACATAATCAAATTCCAATCCTTGCGATGTATGAATGCAGCCAATCTCATCAATCGACGTCTCGTCTAATGCAAAGATAGAGTTTCCAAGATTCCAGGACATTTCAAAGTCACCAATTTTAATATCGTGCACTTTCGAATTATTCTTGCCATCTCTAATCCAATCCCAGCAATATCCCGCAAGCATTCTAGATCGATGATTGATTTTATTCTTTTCAATAATCAATTCTCTAACTTCTAAAGGAGAATCTAAAACACGAATATCATAGTCAATATCTTCCAGGTTATAATTGGCTGTTGGCTGGATTTCTAATGTATTATCTACCCATGCAAGATAACCATCTGAACCATTACAGCGAAATTGTGATAACAGCTTTAACTGTGTAATTTCACTGCTTTCAACCTTTGCCCATTTCTTGATTTCATCCACACTTCCAATATCGCTCATCGTGACACGCTGACTTTCATCAATGAAGAAAACAGAGCATTTACTAGAATGAATGACTTCTTTAATCTGATTTTCCCCCATATTTTGAAACATACCAGACTTTTCATTCATACGATGCGCTTCATCCACTAAAATTGTATCCACATAGTTATTCTCAATTTCTGTATAGGAACCTGTAGAACGGAACATGATATCAACTCTGCTCTTTTTAAAGTTACCTTTTAATTTTTGAGAATACACTTGTCTAGGTGCACTGTTTTTTGATGCATATTGTGCAAACTGTCCTCTTTTTGTCAGTTCAGCAAGCAGATTGATTGCGACAACAGACTTTCCCGTTCCTGGTCCGCCTTCAACAATAATTGTTCTTTTTTTCATGTCTGCTTTACTTTTACATGCCAATTGCAGAATATTTTCATAAACGACTTTCTGATCATCAATCATGATAAATTCACGATTTCCTTTCAGCATGTTAGAGATAGCATTCTGCAGACTCTTGCTTGGACGAATTTTTCCATGATCAATCTCATACAGAATCTTTTTATCATCACCTTTTTGAATAAAGCGATGAATAAATTCTCTCAGCTTCAATGCATCCCTTTCACAGAACACAGGTGCTTCTTCTATATAGTCCTTATATTGTTCATCCAAAATAGGATCATTTTCTTTTAAAGCATAATTATGAAGATATGCACAAGGAGACAAAACAATATTCTGATCCTGTACTGTTTTATTGTAGTCACGTATTAACGTAGCATATGACCATACCTGGTAGCATGGATGCACGACTTCTCTTAATCCGCCACCTGTATATGTTTCTACAAGTGCGTCTTTTCCATCCACTTTTTTCAATTCATCCCATTGTTTCAATTCAATAATCACCGCATTTGATTGATTATCTGCATCATATCCAGAAACAATAAAATCAACACGCTTTGAAGTCTGGGGAACATTATATTCAATTGCAATTCCAGCATGATCTGGAATCGATGTATCCGCTAAAACCATATACATACGGCTCAATGAATTCTTCCATGAATCAAATTCAGATTTTGGTGTTGTTCTACCCATCTTTTCAAAAATACGCTGTCGAACTTCTTCCGCAATTGTTCCATTCATTACACTATTCAAAAATTCACTCTTGATTCCATCATATACGATCATTACAAAAAACCTCCCTAATAAGTCAAATGTTATTTAGCTTATTTAAGCCATTTTTTAGTACTTATTTTGATATAAGCCAATAGGTTATGGATATTTCTTGCATCGATGTGCTGAATTATAACGATTTTCATGTATTACACGCACTTTTAAAACAAAACGTCACGTTTCATTTATAAATGGCCTTTGTGTAATGCCCTCATCGTTATGGGTGTGCACCTCCCGTGTCTACCAGGATCACTCTTATTTAAGAGGCCCTAACTTCCTTCGTCCCACATATCCATAACCTGGGTGCCGATTAAGCTCAACTGCAGGATCGTTGCCCTATGGTTAAAATATCTATCGGCTACCGGCTCATACTTTGTCGTTTATCTTTGAATTTGCATCCTTGATGTATGGTATCGCATTTTCAGCGGACGTTCATACCATACTCTCCAGTGCTTTTCCATCTATGTTTTTTGGTCATAGACAGATTGAGATGTCCGATATTTATCAGTCACCTGAATCTGTCTACGACTTTTTACTGCTCTGTTACTTGTTCCTATGCGTGTACTATGTCCTGTGTCATCTTTGTTCCATCATAGCTGACTCCATCTGTCAGTATCTTATAGAATATGCGGATCATCTTACATGCCACTGCTACAACTGACTGTATTCCCTTCAGTGGATTATTTGTTCGTGTTGTGTAATACGCGTGTATCTGTCTGAACTCTGCGTTCTTCGCAATTACAGACAGCGCTGTCTGGTACAGTACCCAACGAAGTCTTTTTCTTCCTCTATAGCTGATTCTCTTCTCTCCCTGATGCTTACAGGACTCATTTGTCACTATTGCATATCCTGCAAGTTTCTGTATTTCTTTAGGGTTATCAAATCTACTTATTTCTCCGACTTCAGAAAGAAATGTTAATACCGTGGCTTTACCAACGCCCTTGATTTCAAACAATTTGTCTACATTCTTGATTTTTGGCAGAATTTCATCTGCCTTCTTCTCAATCTCATCCAGTCTTTCCTGATAACGATCTAGATCTTCCTTGATTGACTTGAATTCAATTCTGGCTATTG
>NZ_JBQHWJ010000024.1:0-26964 GCF_052064035.1 Bulleidia sp. HCP3S3_C9
CCAAATATATTTTTAAATCTCATCCAATGACCCGCAGACAGATTACGAATGCTTTGAATGCTGCTTTTCCTATTTTTGCTCAATAGTGAATCTGATGGTTAATTATGAAAATAATAAAAACCTGCGAAAATTCTCGCAGGTTCAATTTGTGATATTTAAATTAAACGAGTTCAATGTATGCCATTGGAGCAGCGTCACCCTTACGAGTACCTGTCTTAACAACACGTGTGTATCCACCGTTGCGATCTGCATACTTTGGAGCTACTTCGTCAAATAGCTTCTGTAGTACTGTTTGAGACTTAGCTTCATCAGCAACAACGTTTCTGATATAAGCAGCAGCCTGACGGCGTGCATGTAAGTCGCCTCTCTTACCAAGAGTGATTAATTCATCTACTACAGAACGCATATCCTTAGCCTTAGCTTCTGTTGTTTCTACTTTACCGTAGAGAATAACGGAAGTAGCAAGGTTTCTGAGCATAGCTTTACGATGATCAGCGTTTCTACCAAATTTACGATTCCACATATACGTTCCTCTCTAATTAGTCAAAGGATTTGAAGCCCATTCCTAATTCAATAAGCTTATCCTTTACTTCTTTCAGTGATTTCTTACCGAGGTTTCTGACTCTCATCATTTCATCCTCAGTCTTCTGAGTCAACTCATCAACAGTCTGAATACCAGCACGCTTCAAACAATTGTAAGAACGTACGGAAAGATCAAGATCTTCAATCATCATCTGCTGACCCTTGTTTGGTTGCTCTGTTGTACCTTCCATGATGACATTATCCATATTGAGAATGTCTTCATTGATACTTGCGACGATATCTAAGTGATCAATCAGAATCTTAGCCGCTAAAGAAAGAGCCTTCTGAGGGTTAATTGAACCATCAGTCCAGATTTCCATAGTCAAGCTATCATACTTAACATCTTCACCAACACGTGTAGGTTCTACATTGTAGGAAACCTTTTCAATTGGTGTATAGATGGAGTCAGTATAAACTGTTCCGATTCCCTGAGATGCACCTTGATTTAACTGCTTGTTGATGTCTGCAGAAACATAACCACGACCATTCTTAGCCTTTAATTCCATTTCTAAAGTAACATCTTTTTCAAGGTGAGCGATTTCAAGGTCCTTATTCAGGATTTCAACCTGAGCTGGGCAAATGATATCTCCTGCTGTAATAGTACATGGTCCTTTAGCTGAAATCTGTAAGTCATAAACATCATCATCTTCGATTGTCATAACTAATTGTTTCAACTGAAGGATAATCATGGAAACGTCTTCTCTAATACCAGGGATAGTTGTAAATTCATGATAAACACCATCAACCTTGATTGAGAATACCGCAGCTCCCGGTAGGGAGGACAGCAGGACCCTGCGAAGCGCATTTCCGATAGTTGTACCAAATCCTCTCTCTAATGGAGAGAGCACAAACTTACCGTAGTTCTCTGATTCAACGTATTCTTTAACTTCAAAATCAGCGCGTTCAAATTTCTGCATGCTTCAATCCTCCTCTTTTATTTATTATCCACGTGGTCTCTTTGGTGGACGGCATCCGTTATGAGGGATTGGTGTAACGTCGTTGATAGCTGTAATTGTTAAACCAGCTGTCTGCAGTGAACGAACTGCAGCTTCACGTCCAGCACCTGGACCCTTTACATTTACTTCTACGGATTTCATACCCTGCTGAACAGCTGCCTTACCAGCTGCTTCAGAAACTAACTGAGCAACATAAGGTGTAGACTTACGTGAACCCTTATATCCTAATGCACCAGCAGAACTCCAAGATACAGCGTTACCTGCTTCATCAGTAATTGTAACGATTGTATTGTTGAATGTTGAATGGATATGAGCGACGCCCTTAGCGACATTTCTTTTAGCCTTCTTCTTACGAGTAACGACTTTTTTATTCTTATTAGCTGCCATTTCGTCCTCCTATTACTTCTTCTTATTAGCTACTGTACGACGTGGTCCTTTTCTTGTACGAGCGTTTGTCTTTGTACGCTGACCACGAACAGGTAAGCTTCTTCTGTGACGAAGACCTCTATAAGAGCCAATTTCCATTAGTCTCTTGATATCGAGTCTTCTTTCAAGACGAAGGTCACCTTCAGTCTTGATCGCATCAATCTGAGTACGAATAGCTGTTTCTTGTTCATCTGTTAGTTCAGATGCTCTAACTGTTTCATCAACACCTGCAGCTGCTAAAATCTTCTTAGCTGTTGTAGGTCCAATACCATAAATATATGTGAGGGATACTCCAATAACCTTGTTACGTGGAATATCGACACCAGCAAAACGTGGCATAGTTTATTCTCCTTTTCCCTTTTAATTAACCCTGTCTCTGCTTATGCTTTGGGTTTTCGCAGATTACCATAACAACGCCCTTGCGCTTAATAACTCTGCACTTATCACAAATCGGTTTTACAGATGGTCTTACTTTCATTTTGTTTGCCTCCTCGGACAATTGTCTATTTTATCAGAAAAAACTTGATTTGTCTCCTGATATTTTTAAAAACCTACGTATTAATTTAGATATTTCCGGGGAAATGATACTCTCTTAAAATGCGGATGTACTTTAACATGCGGATTTTACAAGAAACGTAGGTTATCATTTCCATAATATTCGGAATTTTCCATGTTAAGAAATTGAATGATACTGGGAAAGAAGAACTCTTCCCCAGATCATTTTTACTTTAATTTAGATAAAGCTTCTTTAACCTTTTCAAATACAGCTGCTGTTTCTTGAGAAGCATCGATATATGAAACAATACCGCGCTTGTCATAGAAATCAATCACAGGCTTTGTACTCTTTTCATAACCATCCATACGAACTGTTAACTGCTCAACAGTATCATCTTTTCTCTGTGTCAATTCGCTGCCGCAAACATCGCAGATACCTTCAACCTTGGATGGCTTGTTATGAATGTGGTAGATTGCACCACATTTTGGACAGATTCTTCTACCTGTAATTCTTTCAACAAGTGTATCGAATCCAACTTCAAGTGCGATAACACACTCAACCGGTTTCCCAATTTTATTTTCAATCTTTTCGAAAGCTTCTGCCTGAACTAATGTTCTAGGGAAGCCATCTAATAGATATCCTTTTTGGCAATCATCTTCTTGAAGTCTCTTTTCAACCATAGCAATAATAACATCATCAGGAACTAAATTTCCAGCATCCATATAGGATTTTGCTAAATTGCCAAGTTCAGTGTTATTTCTAACATTGTCTCTCAACATATCTCCAGTGGAAATATGTGGAATATCGTATTCCTTCAGGATGAGATCGGACATAGTGCCCTTTCCTGCTCCTGCTGGACCCATAATTAAGATATTCATCCTTTTTTCTATACCCTCTAGTGATTTTATCTTAGGAAGCCATGGTATGCCTTTGTTGTAAGTTGACCTTTCAACTGAGCAATTGTTTCCATTGCAACACCTACGACGATAATAATACCAGTTCCACCAATTGAAATACTAGATGGAAGTGATGTAAACATAGGAAGAATGTATGGAAGTGTAGCTACGATGACAAGAGCAATCGCACCTAACACTGTAATTCTATTTAACACCTTATGTAAGTATGTTTTTGTTTCATTACCAGGTCTAATACCAGGAATGTAAGCGCCAGACTTACTTAAGTTATCTGCTACCTGATCAGGATCAACCTGAAGATCAGTATAGAAGAATGTAAATAAGAATGTTAATACAGCATACAAGATAAGACCAGTTGTACTACTTAAAGATAAGTATGTCTGCAAAGTCTTATATAGATCCTGATTGAAGAAACTGATAACAATCTGTGGAGCTGTCATAATTGACTGTGCAAAGATAACAGGAATAACAGATGCAGAGTTAATCTTCAATGGAAGGAATGTAACGTCATTTCCTCTTGTATAAGAAGAACTGTTTGTATACTGAATTGGGATTTTTCTGACTGCTGTCTCCATTACAACAACGAAGACAATGATGATGATATATAACAATACAAATAATGCAAACTGTAAGATACCGTTGAACAATTCACCCTGTGTAGTACCACCGGCTAATACGTTCCACACCTGCACAAACTGTGAAGGCATATTTGAAACGATACCTGCAAAGATAATGATTGATAAACCATTACCGATACCTTTCATAGAAATACGGTCACCTAACCAGATCAAGAACATTGTTCCTGCTGTAAGTACAGTAGCCGTATATAGATATCCAGAAAGACTTGAATTTGCTAATACGCTATATTGTTTATCAAAACCATAGACTAAGGAGTAAGCCTGTACAAATGACAAGACTACTCCTAAATATCTAGTGATTTTTTCCATTTTCATTCGACCTGTCTGTCCAGATTTTGTCATTTCAGTTAATGCTGGAATAACATCCATGGATAACAATTGAATGATAATACTTGCTGTGATGTAAGGTGTAACACCCATTGCAAACACACTTAATCTTTCAAGTGCACCACCACCAAGTAAATTCATCATACTCAGTACAGAGTTATCTGAAATCTGAGAAGCCAGCTTTGTTGCATCAACACCTGGCACTGGGATTGCAGATCCGACGCGGTAGATCAACAGCATCGCAAGAGTAAAGAGAATCTTGTTACGAATCTCTTTATTCTTAAACATGCTGGAGAACGTGCGCATCATAATTAGAGCACCTCAGCTGTTCCGCCTGCTTCTTCGATTGCTTTCTTAGCGGAAGCTGAGAACTTAGCAGCCTTAACTGTTAACTTCTTCTCTAACTTTCCATTGCCGAGAACTTTAAGTCCATCGAGTTCTTTCTTAACTAAGCCAGCAGCTTTCACTGCAGCGAAGTCAACTGTAACACCATCTTCAAACTTGTTGAGATCTTCAACATTAACGATAGCGTACTCTTTACGAGTAAAGTTTGTGAAACCTCTCTTTGGCATTCTCTTAAAGAATGGAGTCTGTCCACCTTCGAAACCGATAGCAACACCGCCACCGCTTCTAGAATTCTGACCCTTCTGTCCCTTACCGGATGTCTTACCATTACCGGAACCAAGACCACGGCCAATTCTCTTCTTTGTTGAGCGAGCTCCTTCTGTAGCTTTTAAGTCATTTAGTTTCATACCAGAGTCCCTCCTTATCTGATTTCAGCGACTTTCTTATCGCGAATCTTAGCAACTTCTTCAACAGTTCTCATAGACTTGAGAGCTTCTAATGTTGCATATACTACGTTAACAGCTGTTCTAGAGCCGATAACCTTTGAAAGTACATCAGATACACCAGCAAGTTCGAGAATGTTACGAACTGCACCACCTGCGATAACTCCAGTACCTGGAGCAGCAGGAGCTAGGAATACTGTACTTGATCCGTGAGTAACCTTAACGGAATGTGGTACTGTTCTTGTACCTTCAACAAGATTGCATCTGAATACATTCTTGTTAGCTGCTTCTTCAGCCTTACGGATTGCATCTGGAACTTCAGTAGCTTTACCCATACCGAAGCCGATACGACCCTTATGATCACCTACAACAACGAGTGCTGCGAAACGCATTCTACGTCCGCCCTTAACAGTCTTAGATACACGGTTAATGGAGACTACAACACTGTCGAATTCTTTTGGTTCGCGTCTTTTGAACTGTGGACGACGACCATTTTCTTTACGCTGTGGACGTCCTGCTTCTGTATTTGCAGTACGTACTTCTGCATTTTCGTTTGGCATTTCTATTCTGTCTCCTTTCCTTAGAACTTGAGTCCTGCTTCTCTAGCAGCATCTGCTAAAGCCTGAACTCTTCCGTGGTATACATAACCGCCTCTATCAAATCTGATAGATTCGATGTTGTTTTCCAGGCACTTCTTAGCGATTGCTTCGCCAACCTTCTTAGCTGCTTCAATGTTTCCGCCATTTTCAAGCTTGAGTTCTAATGATGAGCAAGAAAGAAGTGTCTTTCCTGTTGTATCATCAATAACCTGAGCATAGATGTTTGCATTAGAACGGAATACATTTAGTCTTGGGCATTCAGGAGTACCATTTACGATGCGGCGTACTCTCTTATGACGACGGATACGCTCTTCTTTTTTCTTTTGCATTTTAAACATATCTTACTCTCTCCTTCCCATTACTTCTTAGATGCAGCTGTCTTACCTTCCTTACGACGAACAACTTCATCCACATAACGGATTCCCTTTCCACCATAAGGTTCTGGCTTCTTAACTGCTCTTACGTTTGCAGCAAACTGACCAACAATCTGCTTATCAATACCACTTACGTTGATTGTTGTGTTATCTGGTACTTCAACAGTAACGCCTTCTGGTACTTCAATATTTACTTCGTGGGAGAAACCAACGATCAAGTTGAGTGTCTTACCCTTTAAAGCTGCACGGTAACCAATACCTACAACTTTTAACTGTTTTGTGAAACCTGTAGAAACACCTTCAACCATTGTTGCAAGAAGTGCTCTAGTTGTTCCATGTAACTGTTTTGTGTGCTTTTCCTCGTTAGGACGCTTGACTGTAATGACATTTTCGTCAACAGAGATTTCCATCAACGGGGAAAATGTCTTTGTAAGAGAACCCTTAGGTCCCTTTACAGTCACCTCATTCCCTTCAGCAATTGTTAATTCAACGCCTGCAGGAACGGTAATCGCTTTATTTCCGATACGTGACATTTAGTTTTCCTTTCTCTTACCAAACGTAAGCGATGACTTCACCGCCAACGTGTTGTTTACGTGCTTCTTTATCTGTCATCATTCCATTTGATGTGGAGATGATAGCAATTCCTAAACCGTTTAATACCTTAGGTACATTGTCGCCCTTTGCGTAAACGCGTAGACCTGGCTTAGAAATTCTCTTGATGCCTGTGATGACCTTAGCGTCATTTGCACCATACTTAAGAGTAACGACAATCTTCTTTTCGATACCCTCGCCTTCAACGGCATAGTTTTCGATATAACCTTCAGATTTCAAGATCTTGGCAATTTCTACCTTAACCTTAGAAGATGGAGTTACATCAACTGTTGTCATGTGAGCCTGAACACCATTACGGATTCTTGTCAGCATGTCAGCAATAGGATCTGTCATATTCATGATTCGTTACTCCTTTCTTACCAGCTTGCCTTCTTAACGCCAGGAATCTGACCCTTATAAGCCAATTCTCTGAAGCAGATTCTGCAAACTTTATACTTTCTCAATACAGAGTGTGGACGGCCACATCTCTCGCAACGTGTATATTCACGTGTGGAGAACTTAGCCGGTCTTGACTGCTTAACTTTTAAACTTGTCTTTGCCATTCTATGTTCTCCTTCTATTACTTAGTAAATGGCATACCCATTTCTTTCAATAGGGCATGTGCTTCGTTGTTTGTCTTAGCTGTTGTTACGATGACAACATCCATACCTCTAACCTTGTTAACCTTATCAAAGTTGATTTCAGGGAAGATTAGCTGTTCTTTAACACCAAGTGTGTAATTACCACGACCATCGAATGCTGTTGCACTTACACCGTGGAAGTCTCTTACACGTGGAAGAGAGATGTTGAATAGCTTATCTAAGAATTCATACATTCTTTCACCACGAAGAGTAACCTTACAACCAATTGGCATACCTTCACGAAGCTTGAAGTTCGCAATGGACTTCTTAGCCTTTGTGATTACTGGCTTCTGACCAGCAATCTGTGTCAATTCTGCTACAGCTTCATCTAAGTTCTTTGGATTGTCAATAGCATCACCAACACCCATGTTGATAACAACCTTAACGATCTTTGGAGCTTCCATTGAGCTGGAGTAATTGAATTCCTTCATTAAAGAAGGCTTAACTGTTTCAACGTATTTCTGTTCGAGACGGTTCATTATTTCTTAGCCTCCTTTACTTCAATACCGGACTTCTTAAGTACTCTTACTTTTTCGCCCTTATCATTTGTCTTATATCCAACTCTTTCAGCGGACTTAGACTTCTTGTCATATAACATGACGTTAGAAGCATCGATTGGAGCTTCCTTTTCAACAATGCCACCTTCAGGGTTCTGCTGAGAAGGCTTTAAAGACTTCTTGATCATGTTGACACCTTCAACAACGATCTTGTTTGTCTTTGGGAATACTGCCTTAACTTCAGAGATAGTTCCCTTGTAGTGACCTGTGATAACCTTAACTGTATCGCCTGTCTTGATCTTCATAGCGGCCTCCTTATAAAACTTCTGGTGCAAGGGAAACGATCTTCATATATCCCTTTTCACGAAGTTCTCTTGCGACCGGACCGAAGATACGTGTTCCGACCGGTGTACCATCTTCCTTGATAATAACAGCTGCGTTATCATCAAACTTGATATAAGAACCATTGTCACGGCTAATACCGTAAACTGTTCTTGCAATTACAGCCTTAACAACCTGTCCGCTCTTGACAGAACCGTTAGGAGATGCACTCTTAACAGCACATACAACAACATCACCGATTGTAGCTGTCTTACGCTTAGAACCGCCTAAGCATCTGATGACTAATAATTCCTTAGCACCAGTGTTGTCAGCGACGTTCAATCTGCTTTCGTTCTGAATCATTGCCTATTTCCTCCTGTGCCTTAAAGAATTACTGCCTTTTCAACGATCTTAACTAATCTAAAGTGTTTGTCCTTAGATAATGGTCTTGTTTCCATAACTTCTACAATGTCACCAATTTTTGCTTCATTGTTTTCATCATGAGCCTTGAACTTTGTAGAAAACTTAACATGTCTGCCGTATTTAGGATCAGCCTTAGATGTAGTGATCTCTACGACGATTGTTTTGTCCATTTTATCGGAAACAACTGTTCCACGAAGGACCTTACGTCTATTTCTTTCTGCCATCTTCTAGCCCTCCTTATTGTGCATTTGCACGTTCTGTAATAACAGTCTTCATACGTGCAATTGTCTTCTTAATATCCTTGATACGAGCTGGATTCTCAAGAGAACCTGTAGCCTGAGCAAATCTCAAGTCATAAAGTTCTTCCTTGAGGGA
Organism: Bulleidia sp. HCP3S3_C9; assembly: GCF_052064035.1. Classification (NCBI taxonomy): domain Bacteria; kingdom Bacillati; phylum Bacillota; class Erysipelotrichia; order Erysipelotrichales; family Erysipelotrichaceae; genus Bulleidia; species Bulleidia sp. HCP3S3_C9. The sequence goes on from NZ_JBQHWJ010000024.1 coordinate 8,949, forward strand.
AACAACTTCTTTTTCGAGCTCTTCGTTAGAGAGGTCTCTGATTTCTTTAATATTCATAATTACTTCTTAACCTCCTCACTCTTTTTTACAAAGCGTGTTTTAACGCAGAGTTTATTAGCAGCAAGTCTTAATGCTTCTCTTGCAACTGCTTCATCAACACCTGCTACTTCGAAGAGAATTCTTCCCTTCTGTACAACAGCTACCCAATGATCAGGAGCACCTTTACCAGAACCCATACGTACTTCGAGAGGCTTCTTAGTTTTTGCAAGCTGTGGGAACACCTTGATCCAAACCTTACCACCACGGTTCATATAACGAGTCATAGCAATACGTGCTGCTTCTAACTGAGCACTACTTACATAAGCACCTTCATCAGCTACAAGACCGAATTCACCAAATGCTAATTCACGACCAGCTTTAGCGCGTCCTTCATAACTTAATCTATGAGGTCTTCTGTACTTTGTTCTATTAGGCATTAACATTAGTCGTTACCTCCTTCAGCTGCTGTCTTTTCAGCAGGAGCTGCGTTTTCAGCTGCAGCATTTCTAGCTGCACGTCTGTTTCCACGCTGAGGGCGTCTGTTGTTTCCACGTCTGTTGTTATCTCTTCTTCCAGCTGGAGCTTCTGGTTCCTTAACCATCTGACCAGGTAATACTTCACCACGGCAGATCCAAACCTTAACACCTAACTTACCATAAGTTGTATGTGCTTCTTCAGCTGCATAGTCGATATCACTTCTTAATGTATGGAGTGGAACGACACCTCTAGAATAACCTTCGGAACGAGCGATTTCAGCTCCTCCAAGTCTTCCCTTACATAGAGTCTTGATACCCTTTGCACCAGATCTCATTGTCTGCTGAATTGCCTTCTTCTGAGCAATTCTGAAAGACTGACGATTTTCGAGTTGTTCGCAAATCTTACGAGCAACTAAACGAGCATCTAAATCAGGATTTGCTACCTGAACGATGTCCATCTTTACATTCTTACCTGCTGTTAACTTAGCAAGCTTAGCCCTTAACTTAGCAGCGTTGTCTTTGCCGTTTTCGTCAGCCTTGCCTGTAACTGCACCAGGTCTAGCACAACGGATGATAACCTTAACATCCTTCTTGCCTGTACGTTCAATTTCGATTCTGGAGATGTAAGCATCCTTGAGTTCCTTTTCGAGGAATTCACGGATCTTTGTATCTTCGTTCAGAAGATCTCCATAATCAGCCTTATCTGCATACCATCTGGATTCCCAATCGCGGATGACACCGACACGCATGCCGATTGGACTAACTTTCTGTCCCATATTCTGATCTTCCTCCCTTATCTCTCATCGCTAACCACTACTGTGATGTGGCTAGTTCTCTTAAAAATACTTGAAGCAGAACCCTTAGCTCTAGGCATGAAACGCTTGAGGACAACACCTTCATTTGCGTAGCATTCCTTGATATAAAGGTTTTCAGCATTTAGCTGATGATTGTTTGTTGCATTTGCTGCAGCGCTCTTTACTACCTTGTATGCTTCAGCGGCTGCCTTGTTAGGTAAGAACTTGAGGATAGCTAATGCTTCTTCAACGCTCTTTCCACGAACGAGGTCAAGTGCCAATCTAGCCTTACGAGGAGTAACACGAACTGTTTTTGCTGTTGCTTTTACGTCCATCTTTATTTCCTCCTAATTAAGCGGCCTTATCGTCACCGTGTCCGCCGAATTTTCTTGTAGGTGCGAATTCACCTAACTTATGGCCTACCATATCTTCTGTTACATAGACAGGAATGAATTCCTTACCATTGTAAACAGCGAATGTATGCTCAACGAAGCTTGGGAAAATCGTTGAACGGCGTGACCATGTCTTGATTACTTCATGTTGATTAGCCGCATTCATTGCATCAACCTTCTTTAAAAGGTATGCATCACAGAAAGGGCCCTTCTTAATGCTTCTTGACATTACTCATTCTCTCCTTCCAATTACTTTCCGTTTCTTCTTCTCACAATGTACTTGTTGCTAGAAGCCTTCTTGTTACGAGTCTTAACACCCATAGCCTTCTTGCCCCATGGAGTCATTGGAGACTTACGACCGATAGGCTGTTTGCCTTCACCACCACCATGTGGGTGGTCAACTGGGTTCATTGCTGAACCTCTTACATGAGGACGAACACCTAAATGTCTTACTCTACCAGCTTTACCCCAGTTAATTAAGGAGTAATCACCATTGCCTACAACACCAACTGTTGCACGGCAGTTATCATGAACCTTTCTTACTTCACCAGAAGAAAGTCTTAATGTAACGAATCCACCTTCGGAACCGAGGATCTGAGCAGAACAACCAGCAGCTCTTGCCATCTGTCCACCCTTACCAGCGATAAGTTCAACGTTATGAACGAATGTTCCATCTGGAATATTCTTAAGAGGCATTGCATTACCAATCTTGATATCGCAAGCTTCACCAGAGATTACCTTGTCTCCAACGTTTAAGTTTTCTGGAGCGATGATATATCTCTTTTCACCATCAGCATAGTGAAGTAATGCAATGTTTGCATTTCTGTTTGGATCGTATTCGATACCAGCTACAACTGCTGGAACGTTATCCTTGTTTCTCTTGAAGTCAATGATTCTGTACTTCTGTTTAGCACCACCGCCTTGATGACGGGAAGTGATACGGCCTGTATTGCCGCGGCCACCCTTCTTGTTTAATGGAGCAAGTAATGACTTTTCTGGAGTACTCTTAGTAATACGTTCATTGCTAAGAGTTGTCATATTTCTGCGTCCGTTAGAGGTTGGCTTGTATTTTACGATTGCCATTTTTTCTTTCCTTTCGCATTTATCCGGAGATAGCGATTTCCTCCGATATTGTAACTAAATCTCTTTAGTCATTGTTTTCGCCGAAGATGTTGATTGATTCATTTTCAGCGAACTTGACATAAGCCTTCTTATAAGCTCTTGTCATACCTTCGTAACGTCCAACTCTTCTCTTCTTTGGATGTACGTTAACTGTGTTTACAGATACAGGTTTAACATGATAGATTTCAACGATTGCCTGAGCAATTGCTGTCTTGTTAGCATTCTTTGCTACTTCGAATGTTACTGTATTGTTATCAGCAGAAGCAACGCTTGTCTTTTCTGTGATAATTGGTCTTACGATAATATCGCGTGCGCTCATGCGAACACCTCCCCTGCTTTAGCAGCAGCAGCTTCTGTGAATACGATCTTGTCAGCATTCACAATGTCATAGACATTCAAGCTGGAAACTGTTACTACAGTTGCATTTGGAACGTTTCTCATAGAAAGGTAAGCATTGTCGAAGTCTTCAGATGCTTCAGCAACGAATAATGTCTTTCTTTCGAATCCGAATGCAGCAAGTAATGCTACAGCCTTCTTTGTCTTAATCTCATCAAAGCTGAGATTTTCTAATACTGTTAAGTTAGCTTCAGCAACTTTTTCGCTTAATGCAGAACGAAGTGCTAATCTTCTAACCTTACGGTTTGTCTTTAAGTTGTACTTTCTTGGATGTGGTCCAAATGCGATTGCGCCGCCTCTCCACTGAGTTGCTCTTGTGGAACCCTGACGAGCTCTACCAGTACCCTTCTGACGGAATGGCTTCTTACCTGTACCAGATACAAAGCTTCTTGTCAAAGTGCTATGAGTACCTTGTCTTAATCCTGCCTGGTAAGCAAGAATCGCATCATAGATTGCCTGCTGATTTGGTTCTACAGCGAATACAGCATCAGCGAGTTCCATCTGCTTTACAGACTTTGCTTCCTGATTAAATACATCAATCTGTGCCATGCTTTATCCTCACTTTCCTTCAGCAACTGTTTCTGTTGCTAGTTCTTCATTGATTGTTTCTTCAACCTTTTCGAGTTCTTCTTCAACAGAAGCACTTTCATAAGAGATGAGTTCAACAGCTGTTACTTCCTTCTTAGGCTTAACTGTTGTATGGATTGTTACAAGACCTCTCTTTGGCCCTGGAACATTCCCCTTAACAAGGATGTATCCTTCTTCAGCATCAACCTTGATTACTTCGAGGTTCTGGTTAGTTGTTGTATATCCACCATACTGACCAGGCATTGCTGTACCCTTGTTAACTACACCGTTGTTACGTCCGTTAGTTGCTAATGAACCTTGGTGTCTGATGTTCTTGGATCCACCGTGTGTCTTAGGTCCCTGGTGAGCATTGTTACGAACGATTGTACCGTTGTAACCATGTCCCTTAGAAGTGCCCTGAACATCAACGATATCGCCTGCCTTGAAGATGTCTGCTTTTACTTCAGATCCAACTTCGAGGTTGAGCATTTCATCATAGTTGAATTCCTTGATGAACTTCTTAGGTGCTGTGTTAGCCTTCTTAGCATGTCCAATTGCTGGCTTGTTTGAACGTTGTTCCTTAACGTCTTCGTAACCGAGCTGAACTGCTTCGTAGCCGTCAACATCCTTTGTCTTCTTTTGAAGTACGACGTTTGGCTTAACTTCAACGACAGTAACAGGAATCAGTGTTCCTTCGATCGTGAAGACTTGAGTCATACCAAGCTTACGTCCTAAAATACCTTTCATTTAATTTCACCCGATTCCTTTCTTAAAGTTTGATTTCGATATCAACTCCAGAAGGCAGATCAAGTCTTGATAATGCATCAATTGTTTCTGCACTTGGGCCGATGATCTCAATCAGTCTCTTGTGTGTACGGATCTCGAACTGTTCACGAGAGTCCTTATACTTGTGAACTGCACGTAAGATTGTTACAACCTCACGTTCAGTAGGCAGCGGAACAGGACCGACGATTTTCTTTGCGCCGTGGCTTGTTGCAGTCTTAACGATCTTTTCGCTAGCTGCATCTAAGCTTCTGTTCTCGTAAGCCTTCAAACGAATTCTTACAGAGTTCTTTGCCATGAATTTTTCCTCCTTATATTCACTCCCCTTAGGGATCGCTCTGTGTGAGTTCCCCGGTTATCACGCTATCGTGACAACGCATTTCAGCGTGCCGGCAACTTCCCACTTCTACGCGAGTGCTCAACTATATTACTACTATCATTTATCCAATGCAAGCCTTTTTTTAATTATTTTTGATATTTTTTCTCTTGTCCACGGTTTTCAGCGTGCCATTTTATTACATTATGGCTTATTTATGCTATATTTCGTTTGCATATTTATATTTTAATCTCATTTTTTATAGCTCATTTTATACTCTGAAAATGAATATAGCCTAGCAACGTGTATCAGTGTGTCGAGACTTTTATGCTGAATTCATTGATTTTCGCATATATATGCTTTCATATGTATGCTTTCTTCACATTTTATAGTTTCCATAAAAAAATAGAGAGCAATTTCTCACTCTCTAAAGAAAATATGTAAATTCGGGTTCTCATTCACGGCATTTCCAAGCATCATCAGCACTTTAAATGCATACGAATGATCACATATATACCTGATATTCTCTTTCGTTAATAATATTTCTACTCGATCTTTCACTTCTGATAAACTATCCGCAATTGCATCCAATGTATTTCCTGTATAAGAAGGTAAATCAAACTCTGATTTGAAATAGGAAATTGCCTTCTCTTTATTTTCAATTTCATTTCCGATTAAATATATTGTCTTGTCATATTCACTATTCATATTTTCACCGTATCTATTCTATACACATTTTCTAAGAATCACAAAAAAATCATGTACCTGTTTTGATACATGACTTTTGGTCATTGAATTTTATTTAACCAGGCTTCCATTTCAGATGCATTCGCCATAGAGGATAATGCGCCTGCTTTTGTCGTTGTATATGCAGCATATGCATTTGCAAATTTCAGATATTCTTCAAATGTTTCTTTTGATACTGCTTCAATATTTTCTACACCATCTCTTAACAATTGATATTCAAATGCTCCAATAAATGAATCGCCTGCCCCTGTCGTATCAACAACATCTACGCAATACCCCTGAGATACTGCTTTTAGATTTTTTGTATATACCGCAGCGCCATCTTTCCCCATTGTGTATACAACACATTTCGTATTTCCCTGCAGTAAATCTGGAAGTGCTTCTTCAATATCTGTTTTTCCTGTGATGAATTCCAGTTCATCATCAGATATCTTTACAATATCCGCCAACGGTAAAAATTCCTTCACAGTATTTTTAAGACATTCTTCACTTTCCCACAATGAAAGTCTTAAGTTCGGATCAAAGCTGATCAGAAGTCCCTTCTCTTTTGCCATCGCAATCAATTTACGATGTGCTTCTTTCATACTTGATTCCACAAGGTCTACACTGCAGAAATGAATCATTCCACAATCATCAAGAATGTTCTCTGGAATTTCTTCTTCTGTAAGATGCAAATCTGCACTATTCTTTCTATAGAAAGCAAAGTCTCTATTACCATCTTCTCTTAATGATACAAAAGCTAATGAAGTCTCATATTCACGATCACGCAAGATTGCAGAAGTATCAATTCCACTTTCTTGTAACGTTTCAACGATATAATCCCCAAAAGCATCTTCACCAAGTTTTGTTAATACTTTTGCTGGAAGTCCCATCTTGCTTACTGCACCCGCAACATTTGCTGGTGCACCACCTGCAGCTCTATGAAAGGAAGGAACGTCTTTTAATGCAAGTCCTTTTACATCAGACACAAAATCAATCAACGCTTCTCCAATAACACAAAGTCCCTTTTCTTCTGTATGATTCACAGAAAATTTATGCATCTGGTATAGATCCATTGTTCCTTCTGCTTCACCATTAAAGAAGAATTCTGTTTCCATTCCATAGAATCTACATGTAAATACTTTGCTTCCGCCATTCACAAATATTTCAACACTTGTCGTATCCATAAAGATTTGAAGATCAGTTAGTTTTCCACAATGAACTGCTCTTTCACTTCTTCCATATCCATTTTTATCAAAGGATAGTTCTAATACATCATTCTTATATGATAATGTTATGCCTTTTCTTAAATGCATCTTAAATGTATTGCATATATCAAAATGCATATCACATTCATATTGTAGTTCTTCCCAGGATACATTCTCGTTCAATAAACATGTCTTATGACTTCCACGTAATTGATAGATCTCATCGATTGGCTTCTGGCATAGATTGCCATTCTTCACCACAAGTTCTCTTGGAAGTGTTAATGCATGCTGCCATTGATGATCCACTGTTGGATTTGTATAATCCGCATCTGGAATTCCTAACCAGCCAATCATGATTCTTCTTCCTTTTTCATCCACAAAAGATTGTTGTGCATAAAAATCTGTACCACGATCTAACTGATGAATTTCTTTTACTTCAAAATGATTGTTATCAAAGTCAGCATCAATCTTCATCCAGCAGGACTGATGAACATTTGCATAATCTAATCCGTTCTGTTCTACACCTTGTGGACAACAAGTCAAATACCATTCACCATTCAATTCAAATAAATCTGGACATTCCCACATATATCCAAATGGAACTTCTGTAGTGATTCTATTTTTATATTTCCATGTATTTAAATCATCTGATTCATACAATAAGACCAGGCCTTTTCCTTGCTGATCTCTTGCACCTAAAACCATATAATACTTTCCGTTTAAAGAAAATACTTTAGGATCGCGCACATGGCATGACATATCTTCTGGATAATCTTTGCTACTCAGCACGCATTGCTTTTCACTCATTGTTACACCATCACGGCTTGTTACATGAATTGTATTTGATCCTCTGCCAGAATTGATATAATCATAGTCTTCACGATCGAAATATTTTACATTTCCTGTGTAGAAATAATGAATCGTATCATTTTCAACAAATGCAGAACCTGAATAAACGCCATGCTTATCAAGCTCATGATCAGGGAATAATACAGGTGCTTTTTCTTCATAGTGAACAAAATCTTTTGTTGTATACAATCCCCAAAGTTTCATCAAACCTTCTGTATCAAATGGATCATATTGATAATAGATACGATATTCTCCATTCATTTGATGTAACCCATTTGGATCATTCAACCATCCACTTGCCGGCATCAAATGAAACTTCAAGCTTTTTTTATCACTTCTAGCGCACTCTCTCACCTTTCCATTTTCGAGATACCAGTTACGATAATCTTCTTTTGTAACTTTTGAATATTTTTGAATCATTACACATTCTCCACAATATGAATTACATTTGTAGACACATCTGCAGATGCATTTGGAATTGTTTCCACATTTCTATCGTCTGCTTTTGTAACAACTAACATAGTCTGTGTGCTGTATCCTTTTTCACTGATTAGATTTAAATCCATCTCAGCAATCTTCTGTCCCTGCTGAACAGTATCTCCTTCTTTTACAGATAATGTAAATCCTTCTCCATTGAGATTCACTGTATCAATTCCCATATGAATCAATACTTCTACACCATCTTCGCTTTCCAAACCAATCGCATGTTGTGTTGGAAAAATCATTTTTACTGTTCCACTAACTGGTGCATAAACTTCTCCGCTGACTGGTTCAACAACAACACCATTTCCCATTGCTTTTGAAGAGAATACCGCATCTGCTGCTTCGCTGATATCTTTCACTGTACCTTTCATGCAGGATGTAATGAATTCTGTTTTTGTATTTTCTTTAACTTCTGTCTTCTTTTCATCCGCATGATCTAAATCATATTTCTTAAAAAAGAAAGCTGTAAGAATTGCAGAAACAACCATAGATAATACTAAGCCAATCATAAAATTAACATAATCTGATGGTTTCATTGAAATAATACCTGGAATACCTGCTGCACCCATTGCCTGTGCAAGTACTTTTGTAGCAGCACAATATGCACTTCCTGCAGCAGATCCTGCCATTGCAGCATAGAATGGATATTTTAGTTTTAAAGTCACGCCAAACATTGCTGGTTCTGTAATACCTAGCAATGCAGAAACACCTGAAGCAGAGCAGATTGATTTTAACTTTTCATTTTTTGTCATGAATAATACTGCTAATACAGCTGCACCCTGTGCTACGTTATTCATACTTGCTGTTGTGAAAATAAAACTGCCGCCTGTATGTGCAACATCAGCAATAAGCTGTGTTTCAATCGCAATAAAGCTATGGTGCATACCTGTCAAGCAAATTGGTGCATAGAATAAGCCAAATAATCCACCACCAATAAATCCAAGTGTGTTATATCCCCATGTAATACCAGCAGCTAATATATTTCCTGCTTCTCTTAATACCGGTCCAACAAAAATGAATGTTAGGAAAGAAGTCACAATAATAGATAACATTGGTGTTGTTAAGTTATCCAGCCATGTTGGCGTAACTTTATGAAGCTTCTTTTCAATTGTTGCTAAAATAAATGATACTGCTAGAACTGGAAGAACCGTTCCCTGATAACCGATTGCCGCAATCTTGAATCCGAGAATATTCCAATATGGAGGTTCTGCAATGCCAATGTTATATGCATTCAATAGATCTGGATGTACCATGATCATACCCATTGCTGCACCTAAATATGGATTTCCTCCGAATTTCTTTGTAGCACTAAAGCCGATAAGTACTGGCAAGAATGTAAATGGTGCATTCGCAAATGTATTGATTGCCGTAGCTAATCCATTCCATTGTGGATAAATGTCAATGATGGATCTGCCATCAAACATGTCGGCTGTTAATACATTATTCAATCCCATCAATAAACCACCTGCAACGATTGCTGGAATGATTGGAACAAAGATATCACTTAACATCTTTACAAATCTCTGTAATGCATTTCCTTCTTCCTTTGTTTCTTCTACAGCAGTATTTGTATCAAATCCTAATTGTTTCTGCACTTCATCACATACAAGACTTACAAGTCCAGATCCAAAGATGATCTGAAATTGTGTCTGTGAAAGAAATACACCTTTAACTCCTTCAATATCACTAATGACATCTTCATTGAGTAAATGATTGTTACGAAGCTGAAATCTCAATCTTGTCGCACAATGTGTAACGGAAATGATATTCTCTTTTCCACCTACATTTTCAATTACTTCTTGTGCAATTCTTACATAATCCATAATTTTCCTCCCACTAGAATGGAACCGGTTCCGTTATTATTATAATTCTCATAATTCTTGTGTCAATAGTATTTTTGAAATCGGTTCCATAAAAAGCAAAAAAATACATACTTCCTTCCTGAAAGTATGTATTTCGTATTTATCGTTTACTCACACTTCGTCTTTCAATGAATGAATAATGAATAATTTGCTTTTGTTTCACTTCACGTCCCTCAATCATATCTGTAATTGTCTGTGCAGCAAGCTCTCCCATTTCATACGAATCAAACATTAATGTTGTTAATTCAGGAACAATCAACTCACTCTCTTCATATCCGCCAAATCCAATAACAGATACATCTAAAGGAATATGATATCCATTCTTCCTAAGAACACGATAAGCGCCAAATGCTAATCGATCCGTTGCACAAATGATCGCATCAATATCATTATGTTCGGTTAATAATTTCCATGTAGCATTCTGTGCATCCACAAAACTAAAATCACTGTATTCAATATTGATTGAATCTACAGAATATTTCTCCAATCCATCCAAAACACCCTGTTTTCTTAACACACCAACCGCATGATCATTTTCATCCACTGTAATAAAACCAATTTTTTTATGTCCTTTTTTTCCGATATATTCCCCTATAAACTTACCCGCATTATATTCATCATTCACAATGCAAGGGACTTGATCATCTTCCTGTGCCAAAATAATTACAGGTATATTTGTACTATTAATCAGTTTATGATGCTCTTCTGTGATTGAAATAGAACTTAAAACAATACCATCTACGCCAAGGTTAATTAATCTAGATAAATTTTCTAATTCTAACGCAATATCATGATCACTATTACGAATAATCGTTACATAATCGCGATCTCTCAGATATCGATCGATACTTGTAATGACACGCGAGGTTACTTTTGAGTTCAACGTTGGAAGAATAACACCAATCATCCTACTTTGCTTTGCATTTAATCTTGCAAATGCATTCGGATGATAATCATATTGATCCACGATTTCTTGAATTTTTTCTCTTGTACTTGCTTTGACACTTCCTCCATTTAAATAACGAGAAACTGTACTTTTGCTTACATTCACTTTTTTTGCGATATCATCAATTGTAATCTTTGCCATATGCTTTTACCACCAATCCAATCCATATTTACTCGCCTTCATATAATTGCTTAAAAGTATCATAATGATCTTCTGTATACCAGATATCTCCATCTTTTGAATATACGAGTCTTTTCTTCCCTCTTGAAGTTTTTCCTTCTGTATCTATATCACACTCGTAGTATACATCATCGACAGGCAAAACTTCTTCATAGTTTCCATACCGATCACCACCAATACTTTTCCCAGGTAATATTTTTGATAAAGCTCCGGATTCCCATCCATGCAATCTAGCTTCTTTTTTTGTCATGTAATTCGATGGAAGGTGTGAATATGTATGAATATATAAAGCAACTTCCTCTTTTTGATCTGTTTCAATTTTTTCACTAATACTTTGTGATTGATACGTTTTTGCTGATTCTTTTAAAGGTTGCGGAACACATCCAAAAAGTAAAAAAGAAAATAAAATATAAACTCTTAATTTCCGAAGCATATTATTGATTACCTAAGAAATATTGTTCTACTTCTTTAAAATCATGAACGATTGGAATATTCAATTCAGAAATTGGTCTTCTTTCATGGCAATACCATACAGGCTGCATTCCAATTCGCATCGCACCAGACAAATCTGTAAAGAATGTATCTCCAACCATTGCTGTCTCATTTGGTGATAACTTTAACTTATCACAAGCAATCTGGAAAATTCTAGTATCAGGTTTTTGAATCTCATAATCTCCAGAAACAACAACTTCATCGAAATACGATTCTAAATTGAGCGATGAAATTTTTTTATGTTGAGAATGTGAAAAACCATTCGATAAAATAGCTAATTTATAATGCGTATGCAATTTGTTCAACACATCAAAAGCATCATCAGATACGATTTGAAATTCATCAAAATGATCATACCAATAGGCTCTCCAGTAAGAAACATCTAGCTCTTTAAACCAGTGCTGCTTCATTTTTTCTAGCACATAAGCTTTATCACTATGACCAAATTCATCCCAGATCATGCATCTTTGAACCATTTCCTCAACATCCAGATCAGTTTTGTCTTTATTCGCAAGCGTACAAATCATCCACTGATACATATGATATGCAGAAGCATATCTCTTTGTTAATACACCATCGTAATCAAATATAATTCCTTTAATCATGTATTTATATTACTACAGACGCAAAAAAAGAGATACCCAAATTGGATATCCCTCACGTAACAATAAGAATTAAATTAAGCTTCGATTTCTGTAATAGAACCGGAACCTACTGTTCTACCACCTTCACGGATAGAGAACTTTGTACCGTTTTCGATAGCGATAGGAGCAAGAAGTTCAACTTCCATAACTACGTTATCACCAGGCATGCAGAGTTCTGTTCCTTCTGGAAGAGTGATTACACCAGTAACGTCTGTTGTTCTGAAGTAGAACTGTGGACGGTAGTTAGAAACGAATGGTGTATGACGTCCGCCTTCTTCCTTAGTTAATACGTAAACCTGAGCCTTGAACTTTGTATGAGGTGTAACGGATCCTGGCTTAGCAAGAACCTGTCCACGTTCAATCTGATCACGGTTAATACCACGGAGCAATGCACCGATGTTGTCACCAGCCTGAGCATAGTCAAGAGTCTTACGGAACATTTCGATACCTGTTACAACAGTCTTAGATGTATCCTTGATACCAATGATTTCAACTTCATCGTTTAAGTGTAATTCACCACGTTCTACACGTCCTGTAGCAACAGTACCACGACCTGTGATTGTGAATACGTCTTCAACTGCCATTAAGAATGGCTTATCGTTGTCATGTGTTGGTGTTGGAATGTATGAATCTACAGCATCAAGCAATTCCTTGATAGCTGGTGTCCACTTTGGATCTCCCTGAAGAGCCTGGAAAGCAGAACCACGGATTACAGGGGCGTTGTCTCCATCAAATCCATACTCAGAAAGAAGTTCACGAACTTCCATTTCAACAAGGTCGATCAATTCTTCATCGTCAACCATGTCGCACTTGTTTAAGAATACAACGATAGCTGGAACACCTACCTGACGAGCAAGTAAGATATGTTCACGTGTCTGAGGCATTGGTCCATCAGTAGCAGCAACTACGAGGATAGCACCATCCATCTGAGCAGCACCAGTGATCATGTTCTTAACATAGTCAGCGTGGCCTGGGCAGTCTACGTGTGCATAGTGTCTCTTTAATGTCTGGTATTCAACGTGAGCTGTGTTGATAGTAATACCACGTTCTTTTTCTTCTGGTGCACCATCGATCTGGTCATAAGCTTCGAAAGAAGCCTTACCATCTTCTGGGTGATCAGCAAGATACTTTGTGATTGCAGCTGTAAGAGTTGTTTTACCGTGGTCAACGTGTCCGATAGTACCAACGTTAACATGCTCTAAGCTACGGTCGAATTTTTCCTTTGCCATATTGGTTTTTTTCCTCCAGTTTTTTACTTTTTTAACTTATTCAGTCTGCCATCATTTTATATGATGGCAAACTAAATTACAACATTTTTTATTCCAAACAGAATATTACTTAGAAGCGTGTGCTTCAATAATTTCCTTAGCGATATTCTTAGGAACTTCTTCATAGTGGTCCATCTGCATTGAGAAGATACCACGACCCTGTGTAAATCCACGAAGGTCTGTAACGTAACCAAACATTTCAGCTAATGGTACGAATGCCTTAACCTTGATTGCATTACCTGTTTCTTCCTGTTCACGGATCTGACCACGTCTCTTAGTAACGTCACCCATAACTGCACCTAAGTATTCAGATGGAGCAGTAATATCTACAGCCATGATAGGTTCTAGAATCGTTGGGTTACATTTCTTAGCAGCTTCCTTAAGAGCTAAGGATGCAGCAATCTTATATGCCTGTTCAGAGGAGTCGACATCGTGGTAAGAACCATCAAATAGTTCAGCACGAATATCAACAACTGGGAATCCAGCAACAAGACCATTTGGAAGAGCTTCTTCAAGACCTGCCTGTGTAGGCTTGATGAATTCCTTAGGAATTGATCCACCAACAGTCTGATCTTCGAATTCGAATCCCTTACCTGGGTTTGGCTTAAATCTAATCCAAACATCACCATACTGACCGTGACCACCGGACTGTCTTACAAACTTACCTTGTACTTCAGCTTCGGACTTGATTGTTTCACGGTAAGCTACCTGAGGAGCACCTGCAGTTGCTTCAACCTTGAATTCTCTTCTCATACGGTCAAGAATGATATCTAATTGAAGTTCACCGACACCGGCAATGATTGTCTGGCCTGTTTCTTCATCAGTATAAGCTTTGAAAGTTGGATCTTCTTCTGCTAACTTCTGTAAAGCAGAATCCATCTTCTGAGAGTCAGCCTTTGTCTTTGGTTCAACAGACATCTGGATAACTGGTTCTGGGAATACCATCTGCATCAATTCGATTGGTGCATTTTCAGCACAGAGTGTATCGGATGTTGTTGTGAACTTAAGACCAACAGCACCAGCGATATCACCAGTATAAACTTCATCGATATCAGCACGGTGGTTAGCGTGCATTCTTACAAGACGTCCAAGTCTTTCTCTCTTGCCCTTTGTAGCATTTAATACATAAGAGCCTGCGGAAGCATGTCCAGAGTAAACTCTGAAGTATGTTAATCTTCCTACGAATGGGTCAGTTGCAATCTTGAATGCAAGAGCTGAGAATGGTTCATCATCACTTGGCTTACGAACTGCTTCTTCACCATTAAGTAAATGACCCTGAATAGCTTCAATATCAGTTGGAGCTGGCAAGTAATCTACAACAGCGTCTAATAACATCTGAACACCCTTGTTCTTATATGCAGATCCACAAAGAACTGGGAAGAATTCAGAAGTCATAACACCCTTACGGATAGCAGCCTTGATTTCTTCAACTGTTGGTTCTTCACCTTCAAGAACCTTCATCATGAGGTCTTCATCATAGTCAGCGATAGCTTCAAGTAATGCAGCATGCTTCATTTCAGCTTCTTCCTTGAACTGTTCATCAATTTCGCCAATCTGGATATCTGTACCTAAGTCATTTGTATACATTTCCTGTTTCATTGTAACTAAGTCAATGATTCCACGGAAACTTGCTTCAGCACCGATAGGCATCTGGATAGCAGCTGCCTTAGCACCTAAGCGATCACCGATAGAGTTAACACTCATATCGAAGTCAGCACCAGTAGCGTCCATCTTGTTAGAGAAAACGATACGTGGAACTTTATATTCAGAAGCCTGTCTCCAAACAGTTTCTGTCTGTGGTTCAACACCAGCCTTTGAGTCAAGGACTGTTACAGCACCATCAAGTACACGTAAAGATCTTTCAACTTCAGCTGTGAAGTCTACGTGACCCGGTGTATCGATAATGTTGATCTGACAATCTTTCCAGTGGCATGTTGTAGCTGCAGAAGTGATTGTGATACCACGTTCCTGTTCCTGAGCCATCCAGTCCATCTGGGAAGCGCCATCGTGAGTCTCACCGATCTTGTAAATCTTACCTGTGTAATAAAGGATACGTTCAGTTGTTGTTGTCTTACCAGCATCAATGTGAGCCATGATTCCGATATTACGAATCTTGTTTAATGGGAACTCTCTTGGCATTTTTAGCTCCTTTCTCTAATTACCAACGGAAGTGAGCAAACGCCTTGTTTGCTTCAGCCATCTTATGAACATCTTCTCTCTTCTTAACGGAAGCACCTGTTCCATTAGCAGCGTCCATAATTTCGTTAGCAAGTCTTTCTTCCATTGTGTTCTCATGACGGAGTCTTGAGTAGTTAACGATCCATCTGAGACCCAATGTTAATTTTCTTTCAGCAGATACTTCTACTGGTACCTGGTAGTTTGCACCACCTACACGTCTAACCTTCAACTCTAATTGAGGCATAACGTTTCCGAGAGCCTTTTCGAATACTTCCATAGGGTTCTCGCCTGTTTTCTTTTCAATTGAAGCGAATGCATCATACAAAATTGTCTGTGCTGTTCCACGCTTACCATCGATCATGATCTTGTTAATTAACTTTGTAACTAACTTTGAGTTATAGATTGGATCTGGTAATACGTCACGCTTTGCTACATAACCTTTTCTTGGCATATTAATATCTCCTCTCTATCTCTTACTTCTTCTTAGGTTTTTTAGCACCGTATAATGAACGGGACTGATTTCTTTCGTTAACACCAGCACAATCTAATGTACCTCTGATAATGTGGTAACGAACACCTGGCAGATCCTTAACACGGCCACCTCTGATCATAACTACAGAGTGTTCCTGTAAGTTATGTCCTACACCTGGAATATATGCTGTAACTTCCATACCGTTGGAAAGTCTAACACGGGCATACTTTCTTAATGCAGAGTTTGGCTTCTTAGGAGTCATTGTACCTACACGAGTGCAGACACCTCTCTTCTGTGGGCTGCTCAAGTTTGTAGGTTTCTTCTTCAAACTGTTGAATCCTCTGTTTAATGCAGGGGACTTTGACTTGTAAACTTTATCAGTACGGCCTTTACGTACTAACTGGTTTATTGTTGGCATTTTCTTTCTCCTTTCGCTTATGCACACACAACCGTGTGCGTCATTCTTAACCTTATTTTTTGGCTCTACCAAAGTAAAGCCAATTTTTGCTAAGCTCGTATATATTACAGTTGTTACCATATATCTGTCAATACTTTTTTGCAAAAAAAGTTTGTCCACACATCCGTGTGTGCCAAATATTCAATTTCAGCATAACAATCAATGTATTTTTAACACTTCATCGCAAATAATTTCCACGCACTTTCACATGCACGCTTATTAATAAGATAAGGTGCATATTCCAAATTCCTTTTATGCTATAATAGCTAAAGCAAGGAGAATTTTTATGGCAAAAAAAGTATGTGATTTTTGTTTATCCGAATTGGGAGGCTTATTTAATCGCCCGGAAAAGCTGGCAGATGGACACTATATTTGTAAAAACTGCAGACAAATCATCAGTGAACATGGTCTTCCTGTAAAATATGATATCTTTCAACGTATTGTAACTGCACAGCCACATATGAAAGATATGATCATGGATACATACTTGGAAACAAACAAGCCAGAAGATATCATCGCGCGTTTATATCCTTTACCTAAGATCCTATTACATGAAGGAGAACATTGTATCAATGCCATTCGTGCAAATCTTCGCGTTTCTCCAAGCAGTATTCCAAATGAATATTCTCCTAGAAGTATTGTGGAAGTTAGAAAATCTACAATCAATAATATTCCAGATGCCGTCAGCAAAAAAGAATCTATGAAAATTGAAGGTATGCTGTACGAAACAGAAGCAGCAGTTTACTTCATGTCTGAACATATTATCAACTGTCATAGATTAGGATATGTTGTTAGAAATACAAATGATACAGACAAAATCAGAGTTGTAACGCCAACAAAAACATTCACTTACGCAGTAGAAAATGCAGAAATGTTCTTCATTAGAGAAAGATTCTATCAGAAAGTGAATGCCGCAAAGAATCATAAAGATGAACATTTGATTTATATCAAGAATGATAATGAATTAAGAATTACACCTGGTGTCTATGACATTCCTCGCTCTTTGCGCCCTGGCATTTACCAAGTCAAGGCATTAAAAGATGCAGGACTGCATGTCAAAGATTCCCTTGGAAGAATCACAGACTACTATGAAACAGAAGATTCGATTGACTTGTCTAATGGTGGTACACTGGAAGTCACTGGTGAATACGAATTAAAGTGGATTGGTGAAAAAAGATAAGCATACAAAAAAGTGAACCAGATGAAGGCAATGTCATTAAGTTAAGGCATTGAACCAATTGAATCTCTAAAGTGTACTGCGCATTAACTTGCGTAGTGCTTTTTTTCTGCAATGAAATATTTTTCTCAGATATGAACAAATCGTTCATATTTACGCATAAATATGCAAAATATTGCTTGACAGGCT